>JAAZFD010000351.1 GCA_012511925.1 Clostridiales bacterium | reverse complement strand
TTGTTTTAGTGCGTTATTGAATATGCCCTGCTCTTTATTATTTTTATTATCTTCTAATAGATATACCGCAAACAAAACGAAGAAAAAGAGAATAGAAAACGGTCTGCAACCCACCGCCAAAGCGATTAACAAATAAGAAAGCATACGCCTTTTTGTTAGCATACAATGAACTGCCCATGTGCAAAGCAATAGATTTATAGCCTGTGCCATGAACCAAACTCCACCATTTAGGCTCATAGTAAGCATATTGCTTCCAAAAACATAAGCTATGGCTATGAATGCCGCCCAAAAATCGTTAGTTTTTAGTCTTTTAAGAATGTAGTAGGCAATAAGCGCAGTTGCAATACAGATTACTGCTATAATTATTTGGTTTGGGGTTTGAGCTCCGAAAATAAATGTAAACGGAAGCATTACCACAGACGGAAAAGGCGGGAAGGATACATATAGCTTGTTATCGTATTCTGCAAGCTCTAAGAAGTTCAGATAGCCTTTGGGCTCCTCGCCTGTTTTAGAATCGTATTCTACAACATCAACGTGTAGCTTACCCTCTCGCCAAGCCATTGCCTGTAGGGTGTAGCTATCCCACATTGAATGGTCTAAAATGCTTGTACCGCTGCTGCCTCCGCCTAAAAAATCGGTTGTAGCTGTTAAATCGTGCAACAGAATAAAGGCAATGAGCATAATTATCGCCATTAAAAAGGGTGTTAGGTTTAATTTTTTATTTTCCACAGCTTGCCCCATGCATATTATTCTTAAACATCATACATTTTTTGAGCGTTTTTCGCAAGCGATGCCATTTTTTCAAGTCAAGAAAAGTTTGCTAAAAAGTACAGGCTGTGATAATATTTTATTTTGAACCCTAAGTATTAGAGCATACTACAAGTTAGGAGCTAGATATGGACTTTAAATTGATGGTAGCCCAAGCAATAGCAAAGGCTTCCGAAATAGATATTGAAACAGTTGAAAGTGCCCTAACCACGCCGCCTAATGCGGATATGGGGGACTTTGCTTTCCCCTGCTTCGTGCTTGCAAAGCAGCTAAAAAAATCGCCTATTGTTATCGCAAAGGAATTAGCCGAAAAAATGCAGGGCGTTAATTCGTATATCGATTCGGTGAACCCCGAGGGCGGATATCTGAATGTGTTTATTAACAAGGCGGAATATGCAAATTCCGTTTTGAAAGAGGTGCTAAGCGCTGGAAACGATTATGGCAAGTCAGGCGAGGGCAACGGAAAAAATATTTGCCTTGATTATTCCTCAATCAACATTGCAAAGCCTTCTCATATCGGGCACTTAAGCACTACTGTAATTGGCAATGCGCTTTCAAGAATTTACACGCATTTGGGCTATAAAACCATAAGCATTAACCATTTAGGCGATTGGGGTACGCAGTTTGGCAAGCTGATTGTAGCATACAAGCTATGGGGAGTGCGTGAGGAAGTAGAAAAAGGCTCTGTTTTAGCATTGATGGACTTGTATGTGCGTTTTCACGAAGAAGCCGAAAAGAATCCAAAATTAGATGACGAGGCGCGCGCTTGGTTCAGACGAATAGAGGACGGAAACGATGAAGCCGTTGCACTTTTCGATTGGTTTAAGAAGCTAACCTTGGAAAGCGTTCAAAAAATTTACGACTTGTTGGGTGTAGAGTTTGATTCATACGCTGGCGAAAGTTTTTACACTCCCTATATGCCTGCTGTTATTAAAGAGATGCAGGACAAGGGCGTTTTGAAAGTAGATGATGGCGCAACCATTGTTGATTTATCGGAATACAATATGCCGCCTTGCTTAATTCTTAAAAGTGATGGCGCAACGCTGTATGCAACAAGGGATATAACTACTGCAATCTATCGCAAAAACACCTACGATTTCCACAAGCTATTGTATGTGGTTGCGTATCAACAATCCTTGCATTTTAAGCAGTTTTTCAAGGTGTTAGAGCTTATGGGCTACGATTGGGTGAAGGATTGCGAACACGTAAGCTACGGAATGGTTTCGTTAGAGGATGGGGCAATGTCCACTCGAAAAGGCAAGGTTGTTTTGCTTGACGATGTGCTAACTGCCGCTATTGAAAAATCAAGGGTAATAATAGAGGAGAAAAACCCCGATTTAGAGGATAAAGACGAGATTGCAAAGCAGGTTGGAGTTGGCGCTGTGGTTTGGCTGCCCCTATATAACAATAGAATCAAGGACATTGTTTTTTCGTATGATAAGGCACTTAACTTTGATGGTGAAACCGCTCCTTATGCCCAATATACCCATGCAAGGTGCTGTTCCGTTCTTAAAAAAGCAGAGGTTTTTGAGAAAATGAGCGAGCTTGACTTCAACGGCAAATTGCTTAACGATTTAGAATCAATAGAGCTTGTAAAAAGCATAGATGCGTTGAAGGATTCTATACGCTCTGCCGCAGAAAAGAACGAGCCATACATAATCGCAAGGCGTGTAATCGATATTTGTGGCAAGTTCAACAGGTTTTATTATGAGCGTAGAATTATGGGCGAGGAGACAAGCATTCAAAATTCAAGGCTTGCACTATGCGCCGCCACGAAAACGGCAATAAAAATTGGTTTGTACCTTTTGGGAGTTAATGCTCCCGAAAGAATGTAATAAATAATATCGGAGGATTTTATGAAGATTAAAAGTGTATTGTTTGCGTTGTTGGCTATAACCGCTGTGGTTGCATTTGCCGCCTGTGCTGATGTTCCGGAAGCAGATGTTACTACTGCCCCACGTGAAACCAAGGGAGTAAACCAAATTAGGTCAATGGCACCTACCGCTTCCCCACCACCACGCACCGAAGAGCCTAAGCGAGAAGATATGCAGTTGGCAATCGTAAAAAATGCAAAAGCGAAAGACAACACAGTAAAATTAGAGCTTTACAACCTTGAAGGTGAAGAAATCGTTTCAACAGGCGAAACAAAAACTGTGAATATTGACGATAACACCTACTTGCTTTTTGGTGACATTTTCAGCTACAGGGGTTTAGGGAACTTCAAAAACAAGAAGGTTGATTCCGCATATTTCTATGAGAATGCAACGAAAAAGTATGAGTCCGAGCCATTGTATTTCTTCGTACAAATAGATGGTGATTTATTGAGGTATGCGGAGTTGTATTTCGAGCATAACTTGGGATGATTTCGAGGAAATCCTATTAAGAACAGGAGAGAAAAATGTTAGACATTAAAAGAATAAGGCAAAACCCAGACGAGCTAAAAGAGGCTTTGCGTTTGCGTAACAATCACGATACGAATGTGGATACATTGCTTGAAGCCGACACCAAGCGCCGAGAGCTTATGCAGAGTGCCGAGGAGCTAAAAGCATACCGCAACGAGGTTTCCGCCATGATTCCTAAAATGAAGAAGAGTGGCGAGAACACAGACGAGCTTATGGAGAAAATGAAGTCAACCTCCACGCAAATAAAGGAGTTAGACGAGGAATTGGCAATGCTTGAAGCGTTTATAGAC
>JAAZFD010000350.1 GCA_012511925.1 Clostridiales bacterium | reverse complement strand
TCGTAAATCGTATTTGTTGATGTTTGATTTAACGCCAACTTGCAATAAACAGACTCCTGCAGCATCAAAAATCCGTTTTTAACAAGATACTTCCTGAAGCGCCGATACTCCCTTTGGATTTCAAGTGTTATTGTCGGCAAATCAAAGAATACTAAAACTCTCATAAATCTATAGCTCATGGTTGTAAAACTTTATTAGCGATATATCATGTGTCTCAATAGCATCAAAAATGCTTTTGCAATAAATCCTTATCGCATTGCTTACAAGCTGCTCCTTTCCGTCTATTAAGACTTTTTGATTCAAAACACCAAGCAAAAGTTGCTTCTGAGCGCTTTCAAAAATATTAAACTCGTTATAAAACACTATGCGGTCAATTAGAATTCGAAAAGGCTCCATAAGGTCGCTACTAAGGTTAAAATGATTAAACATATTGTTGTGGAAAATACCAAGTTGGGTGAGGTATCCGCTGGCTACTATTTCTCGATTAAAGGTTGCGAGAATAATGCTATAGCCATAGTTCAATCCTGCATTTATTGAGTTATCCGCCGTTCTTGTAAAATCAGTACCAAAAACTGCGTTAAAATACACCTTTGCCGCATGTCCCTCTCGATTAGTAGCATCTGCAAACTCAACTTGCTTGACATATTCATCTAACAATAATGACTCATGAAACTTCTTGATATCTTTTAGAAACTGGGATTGCTTTCGGATTTTCTCTGCAACTATTTCACTCCATACATGCTTTTTAACATATTCATCCCATTTAATTTGGTTTTCAATTTTTCTGCTTGAATCATGGCTACCATAATAGTTTACTAGTTCGGAACAAGGATTCCTTTTGTTATCACAAAAAATCACCTTAATCTTTTGGGCTGCAAGCTCGCAAAGCAAGCAGCCCGTAATAGACACAGCAGTATTTTCTATTATAAGTAGCGAAATTTCGTTAATGTGAATTCTTTTGGTACCTTCTTCATTCCTAAGCACGAGAAATCCCATCCTCAAATCAAGCTTACATCTTTTTGAAATTACTACTGTTCTCCAACTCATAGTTCTAACAAGTTACCAGAGGTCTTTTCGAACAAGCCAGTGGAAGATTGATCGATAATTTCTATCGACTTGTATTTTGTTGCTGATAGTGTAGCATTTAAACCCAATATCGCCGACTTTTGCGCCCCTCCTATTCGAGTTAAGTCGCAGCCGTCTGTTGTTCTACCCGTTTTAAACACTTTAACAATACTCATTAGAGTTAGTACTTGCTCCTCAATACTTATATTCATAAACTTTGATTCACCTTTATTTAGAATACTTAGTACATTTCCAAATGCCGATACTTTGGCGAAAATATTGGCTGTAAGTTTATCTTTTAAAACTTGATAAAGGCGTTCGTTCTCTTCTTTTGTTATTTTATCATACTTTTCATTTATCTTTAATTGCTCCTTTTTATCTGCCCGTTTACTGTACTTGTATAATACAGACTCCATATTTTTAATATATTTTTCAGTATTTGCGTCAACAACAAGTGATATGGCGGGTGCTAACACCATAGAGGAACCACCGCTACTTTTTGCAGCAATATTAGCTCTAAAACCATCAAGGCTAAGCATAGTATTTACTTTCAGCACCTTTCTGTGCGAAATTAAATCGGGATTTTCAAGCCCTAATCTTTCCTTACAGTAACTTAGCGCAAACTCATCATCGTTGATAAACTTATCAGCAACTAGCAACTCAACAGGCTTTACCGATATACACGGTTTGCCTTTGACCATATGCTTAACGAGGGTAAAAAAGCTGGCGGTCGTGTTGTTGTATCCCCCATAAATATCGGCAGGCAAATTCTGTTTCCTTGGGATAAGCATTTTTTCTTTTTGCGTGGCACCCTCGGCGTTCTGGTTGAAAAAGCCACCTTTCCTACAATACGCATACCTTACATAGTTAATATTGTTTTTGCGTACGGTTTTTTTGACTGTTTCAATGGTTTTTCTTTCTCCACTCGCCCGCCAAGCGATTTCACCATTCCTTTCAATATCTCTTGCGAGCAAGCCAGTCCCCTCTTTCGCTTTTATATTGATGCTATACTTTTCTTCAGGTGTAAGCGACTTGATAAAGTTAACAGGGTTTTTGGTGAACCTAACATTATATACGTTACCAATTACAATATTTAGATACGCATCCTTGGCATGGTGCAAATCGTTTAGTTCACGAGATTTTACCATATCATACTCGTTTCTAAAATCGCTTACTAAGCCAGCTTTAACATATACAATCTCGGAATTAGGGAAAATCTCCTGCAAAAGAATTGCAACCGCCTTAGTAGATTGACGCGTTTCAACCAACTGCCTGTTTATGAAGTCAGTAAGCTCATTGTTGCTAAAGCCCGTAGATCTAGTTAACCTGCTAAACTTTTCTTTGGTTATCAAGCCTTTGGCGGCAAGCATATTCCAATATCCTGTCATTTTTCTTTGAATGGTTGGTGCAACAGAATATTCGTCCTTCTTTTCGGCATTTTCGGTTCGTAAAACCAGCACCTTGTTGTTGTGTACGCTATCGTCCTTAACTTTCGACTGTGGGTAAATGTGGTCAATGTCATATAATTTTGTTGAGAGAAGGCTTAAATCGATAACTTCACCTGTGTACATACACTTGCCCAACTGCATATAGTACAAGAATAATCTTTCACTTTTAAGCCTGTTTTCCTCCTCTCCCGCGAGCGCTTTCGACCATATTTCTCTATTCTCTTCGTCGAGATTCTTGTACAGTTCAGTTATCTGTTCTTTCCTTGATTTAGTTCGCTTTTTTTCCTCTTCAGCCCTTGCCATTTCGATAAATATCTTCTTTGGGTCTTGCTTCATTATCCCTTTGATTTCCTTTACGATATCAAGAGTTCTGAAAATCGGACGCTTAACCGCATTTGGGATAAACATATCCTCAAGTTTCTCTGTAATGCTCTTAGGATTAGCATCGTAGTATTCGCTAACATGCTTGTTGATTTCATCGATAAAGCCAAATTTATTAGAAATTAACTGCATTAGATTGTAGTTTGTACGCCATAAAGCACCGATAATATTAGTGATTTCACCAGTTTCAGGTATGACAGCCTGAATTTCAGTCAATAGCTTTTTAGATAATCGACCATAATCCTTATAGCTGATGCTCGCAACGTATCGTATATCATCAATTGATAAACTCGGGTACTTTGATTTTAAGTGTGAGGTTAGCCTGCCCTTGTCTGTAGTAAACGAAATTCTTGCAATTATTTCCTCTGCCTGCTGCTCGTTTATCTTTCCATTTTCAAGTAGGTTCTTGAACTTATGATAAGAACCTAATGTCGTTTTAACATCCTCGTCAATGCCATCAATTTCGATTTCGTCAGATATTCCCCGATTCGATTTAATCCAGTTGGCTATTTTTTTCTTGTTGACTCTCGCTTTCGATTTTATAAACAGATCAATGTAAATGCCTTGTTTTTCCTCTACTGAAATTGGTATAGCATTGACTTAAATGTTATTTATCTCGTTTAGAACCATATACTTTGAGTACAACAAAGAATTTTTACATAATACATCTTCGCCTGGAAGATAAGTGCACATACAAGTCATTCGTCTGATGAATGCTTCTTCGCTTTTTTCAAGGTCAACCTTTTCCTCGAAATTCCAAGGTAAAATTTTGCCGTCAGCCTTTCTCTCTATCCAAGAATTCTTTTTACTATTTTTATGAAAGTCATTCAGAGGTCCAACATAGTAGGGAATGCGGAACTCAATAATCGACAGTAGCTTGTCCACTACGGTTAATCCATCGGCATCTTTTTCTAGAAGGAATGCATGGTGCTTTGAAGCATTCACTAAAACGGCTTTTAGTTGATGTCTGATAATCTGGTAGGGAATGACACCGTTCTCTGTGCTTACTTGCTTGGGCATGAATGTGCTTTGTTCAAGCCGCAATTTCATATCGTTGAAATCTTTTTCATCAGCAGCATCAACTTCTACATCTTTGAATATCAATTGAATGTATTTCCAAAAGTTATCGTCTTTTTTCTTTTTTTCACTTTTATCTACCGGAACTACCTTTTTTAACTTATGGTTTTTTACATAAGCTGTATAGTTATTTAATCCCGTTTTTGATTGCTTGAAAACCTCAAAATACTTGTCTGGTACATATTTGTTAATAAAACATTTTAGTAACTTCAAATCCTGCTTGTGCTTAGCATAGATTGCAATTTTTGCATTGGAAATATACTCATTCCCCTCTAAAATATCTATCAGAACCGACCAATCATAAATCGCTTTTAGACTAACAAGCAGTTGAATTTCTTCTTCATTTAAGACTTCACTTAGTTCCTCAATTTTTTCTTCAAAATCGGCAATCGAAAGTTTAAAATCCTTAATGTCTATTTCTGTGTATGCTTTTTTATCGTATAGGTCGGATAGTTTGAAAGTTCCGCCGGAAATTGCCTTAATAATTGCTTTGTCCCCTACATCAATCTTTTTTATTTTAGGAAACACAATCGCCTCAATACGCTTTTGCTTCTGTATAACTCCATCTTTCATCTTAATGGCATTACCAAGTTCATCTTTAATGGCTTTGCTCAAATTTGAATCAATTTCATTTTCCTCAAAATAGCTTAAAAACCTTGAGTAAACAATATCAAAAGAAGTAATTTTTCCGATGTCATCTTTTTCGACTTCGATTAAAAAGTGGCCTCTGTGGGAAAGCATATATGCAGCCGCAAGATAAACGAGGCGTATATCCTCTTTTTTGTTAGAGTTGATTAGGTACATTATCAAATGATGAATTGTAGGGAAGGATTTGTGATAGTCTTTGTCGGTTAATCCTGCATCAGCAAACAGCGAATTCCCACTACCATGTGTTTTATCATCTCTAATCAATGCACTTTCGTCGAGTCTCTTGAAAAAATTCTCGTCAACCTTAGTAATTTCCTTTGCGAACAACTCACGGGCAAGTTGAATTCGTTGTTTTTTTCGCATGAGTCGCCGTCTTGCAGAACGAAAAACTCTGCGTTTTGCACTTTGGGAACCTTCATCAAAGAGATGGACTCCCCACATGGCCTTTTTATTGAATTTCAGCACTTCATAGTCTAAATCTGTCACTGCGTAACCAACTGAATTGCTTCCAATATCAAGACCTAAAAAAAATTCTTTTTTCATGTTGACATTTCTCCTATTATGTGATAATCTATATTCATAGGGTTGACTCCCCTATAATTACACTACGAAGTTCAAATAAAAATTTATTCAAATCGTTCGGGGTAATATCCGTTCTGCACATTGTGTGCAACCTACAGTCTGTTTCGGCAGACTTGTTTTTTGCCTAATTTAATGCATGTATCGAGCTTTTCACTGTTCTCCCCTATTAAATGAACACTAAGTTGTATTCATTGATGTCAAATAATGAAGAATATGGGTGTATTTTATCACAAGTTGAGTTGGTAAACAAGTATAAAAAGCATTTATATGAAAGTTATGTTAAACTATTATCCCTCCACCTGCACCCCCAACCTAAACTCCACTACATACCCCGCACCGCTTACCACTACCCTATCGACTAACCCTCTTACGAGCTCGAACTCGTTTGTAGTTGCTCGGTAGTGTTCATTTTGTACCTCTTAAAGCTTGTCTAATTGGTACCCACAGATCGGGGGGTGTGCGCGTACTGGTAGATTTCTATATCATTTTGCCTTTAGACACAATAAAATATTAAAATTTTTGCTTGCCAATTTAAACTTTCAATGTTATTATTTAAAAAGTGATTGCATTTTTGCGTTATCTATTTTGCTAAATGCACAATATCAAACAATAAGGAGTTTATACCATGAAACGAAAGCTATGTTTAGTTATTGCAATACTAATGCTTGTTACGGCATTGCCATTAGCGCAGGCTAAGGAGTTAACCAAAAGCCTGTTAAGCAATAACAATGATACACTTTATTTTGAAGACAATTCGCTTATAAATCCTACCGAAATAAAAGCAACTAATAAAAGTGCAGGTAAAATTTCAGCTGGCATCTACCACAGTATGGCAATTAAAACAGACGGCACATTGTGGACTTGGGGAAGTAACGATTATGGTCAGCTTGGTAATGGTAACAATGCTAATAGTAGTATTCCCATAAAAATTATGGATAATGTTACCCATATTTCGGCAGGAGGCTATCATAGCATGGCAATAAAAACTGATGGCAGCTTATGGGCTTGGGGACGTGATGGTTATGGTCAGCTTGGCTCTGGTAACAATACTAATAGTAATATACCCATAAAAGTCATGGATAATGTTGCGTATGTTTCTGCGGGCCAATACCACAGCATGGCAATTAAAACAGACGGCTCATTGTGGACCTGGGGATTTAATGGGGCTGGACATCTTGGCAAGGGCAGCAGCGGCAGCACTACAAGTAGCAAGATCCCCAAAAAGATTATGGATAATGTTGTGTACGATTCAGCGGGCGGGAATCACAGCATGGCAATTAAAACAGATGGCTCATTGTGGACCTGGGGAAGTAACGATTGTGGTCAGCTTGGAAACGGTAGCACTACTTACAGCCGTACACCCATTAAGATTATGGATAATGTTGCACATATTTCGGCAGGAGAACACAGCATAGCAATAAAAACTGACGGCTCATTGTGGGTTTGGGGGAATAACAAGTATGGTCAGCTTGGTAACGGAAGCACTACTGATAGCCATATACCTATAAAGATAATGAATAGTGTTGCATATATTTCAGCAGGCAGTTGGCACAGCATGGTAATTAAAACTGACGGCTCATTGTGGACCTGGGGAAGTAACGGGACTGGCCAGCTTGGCAACGGCAACACCGGCAGCACTACCCCCATAAAGATTATGGAGAATGTTGCATATATTTCAGCAGGTAACGCTCACAGTATGGCAATTAAAACTGACGGCTCACTGTGGACTTGGGGATATAACTGGGATGGTCAGCTTGGCAACGGTAGCACTACAAGCAGCGATGTACCAATAGAAATAACCGGCTGGTGTTCATGTACTGTGCCATCTGATGCTTTATCAGCCAATAACGCCTATATTTTTGTTGCGGATAAAGATACACTTAACCCCATTGATGATGCTACGGTAAGTATTAGCTCCACGCAATATGGCTTTTTTTCTGTAAAAACTAAAAAAGGCTTAGCGGAATTCCCCAATTTACCAAATGGCAAGTACAATATTGAGGTTACCAAAACCGGTTATGTCGGTGCGTATTCTAACATGGAACTGAAAAGGGGTACTTATGCAACCATTAGCATTCAAAAGTTAGTAGAAGGAGTTCCTGCCGGCGAACAGGAAGCATTGTCTGTTACATGCAATGGCAAGGACATTTTGAATCATAGCGTTAAGTTTAAGGCAAACATAAACGCTTCTTTGAAAATAAAAATTTCAACTCGTTCCGCACCTTCTACAATTTCAAAATATCAGCTTTTACAAGGCGGCTCAACAATAAAAGATAGTACAAATAATGAATTTGCACTATCCTCTAATGACATTAAACCATATGAAAATGTTTGGGTACGCATTGTTTATAAAGACGGTCGTATTGGAAAGGCAGTACGAACCTATTTATCAACATATAACACTATGGGTAATATTGCAGATGAAACATCATTAAAAATAATGGATGGGAAAGTAAAGTTTACTTATCCAGATGGCACTACCTTTTTAGGAGGGCGAGAGTTTGAAATTGACTTAGGTTATTGCCCTGTAGAGTTTGAAATCGACGATGATTGTTCAGTAAAAATTGGGTTTGGTACAAAAAATCTTTTTAATGTTGATGGCGACTCACTGTTTAAGAAATTAAAACTCAGCACCATTAACCGCAAGATTGATAAAGGGTTGGAAGCTTGTTTAGATGCAGTATCAGGCACAGTTTCATTTGGTTGGGAAGCAAAGCCGAAACTCAATATATTTGGATATGCAGAAGGTAAGATAGATGAGGGTGGCAATTTTGCTTTTGTCGGCGGCGAAGTAGTATTGGCATTTAAAATTAAAGTCAAGAACTCCTGGCAATGGGTGATTGGGGTGATACCTGTAACAGGATCAGTAGCAGTAAGTGCGAAGCTCGAGACAACCTTTCAAATGCAATTTTCTCCTTTAAGACTTGAAGGCGAGTTTGAGATTGAAGGCGAACTTAAGGCAAGCATAGGGGTTGGTGTAGCTGAAATTTTCGACTTATCGGTTTATGGGAGTGTCGGAGCTGGCTTTGAGTATAGTACCGATACCGATTATGCAAGGGTTATGGTCGAGGGCGAGTTTGGCTTTAAGGGTACAGTGTTGTTCCTTGAGAACACATGGCCGCTCTGGTCTGGAAGCCACACTATTTGGGAGGATTACTTTAATAAAAGCGACCCGAAGATTTATACCTACGGAAACAAGATGGGTAACCCCTATGATACTTCAGAGTATTCACTAATTCCGCGTGATTATCTAAAAACACAATCGGGTTGGAAAGGGTTTACAAAAAGTGCTGCGGATAACACCATTCAAACGCTTCAAAGCGACATATACACGGAAGCACAGCCAAAACTTGTTTCTGTCGGAGACAAAAACATACTTGTATATCTTGCAGACGATGGTTCACGCAGTACAGGTAATCACATAGCGTTGATGTATTCGGTTTGCGAAAGCAATGGTACGTGGTCAGAGCCAAAGTATGTTTACAATGACGGCACAGCAGACTTTTATCCGCAACTTGCGACAGATGGCGAAAACATATTCGTTACATGGCAAAATATGAATGCTATATTCAATGAGAATGTTACTATCGAGCAACTATGCGCTGCAAGCGAAGTAGCATTCGCAAAATTTGATAACGAAACAAATACATTTGTTGATGCTAAAAATATCACTGATAATAGCGTTCTTGATATGCAGCCTCAAATACATGTATCTAACGGTATTCCATACATCACATGGAGCAGAAGTGCTAACAACGATATGTTTGCTGGACCTAACACCATTATGTATTCGATAGATAATGGTGCAGAGCAGACCTTTACCACGATTGATACACAGGCATTATCGTTAGATATTGGAATTGTGAATGGCGATATTTCGATTGCATTCACAACCGACAAAGACGGCGACTTGGTCAATACCACTAATGACACTGCTCTATATTGTGGGAAGTTGGGCACAAACCCAGTTTCTATTGATGATGGTGAAGAGGTGAAGGCAAACGCATCATTCAATGTAATAGGCGGTCAAAACGCATTGTGCTATATATCTGATAATACGCTAAAATATACATTCGATTGCAGTAGTACACAAAAAATTGATGTTGATGATGACTTCGCTATAGGCGGCGACTATTCACTTGTTTCAAACGGAGCGAATACCTGCCTCATCTTTATGGCTAATTCAGAAAATAGCAGTGCATTTTACTTGCGCTCATATAACAACGAAACAAAAACATGGAGCAACTCGGTGAAAATTACCGACAACGAAGGTTATGTTAAGTATGCGAACGCAACATACGATAGTAAAAACAACATGACATTGGTTTTTACCCGTTCGGATGTAACTATGAGTGAGGGGAATATGGACTTGAAGTCAGATTTATGCACTATGAACTTTGTTCCGACATGCGACATTTCTTTGGAAGCGGTTGAGTTTGACTATGATGATGCCATGCCCGCCGAACTGATTCCTGTTGACATAATTGTAGCTAATAACGGAATTTACGATGTTGATAGAATTAAGATAACCGTATCTGCAAGCGGATTAACTGATTATGTAACAGAAATTGATGCAAACCTCGTTTCGGGTCAAAGTGCCCAATATCAGATTAACTACACGCTTCCTAATGCGTTTACTGGAAGAAAATACATCATAAAAATTGAACCTACTTCTTATACGGACAGCAATATGGTCGATAACTCCCATTCGCTCGACTTAGAATGTGCAGATTTAGAAATAGAAGTAGAAAAGTTAGTTTCCGAAAATAATAACCTACTGCTTGTTACCGTCAGGAATTGCAGATTTATTCCAACGGGCGGCGATTTAATACTCAAAGTAGGCGATGAAAGTACCGACGGTATTTCTTTATACACTATTAACGAGTTGCAGCCCGGGGATTCAGCCGTAATTAGAATCGATAATGACATTATTAACGCTTTCCTAACTGGGCAGGAGACAACTATGTGCCTTTCTGTAACCAGCGATGTAAATGAATACAATATTGGGAACAACAATGTTTTTGTTGATATATCAAAAACCAATATATATTACTCTGTTGTTGTAACC
>JAAZFD010000032.1 GCA_012511925.1 Clostridiales bacterium | reverse complement strand
GTATAGGTTTGGGTATAAAAATGCTTTGGTCTTTTTTCATATACCATACAAAGACGAAATAGCGTGTTGCAAAGAGAATAATAGGAAAGACTATGAGTTTTACATAGAAATCCATAAGATTAGTTAGAAATACAAATGAACATATTGAGATACCAACGAAAAGCATATTATAAAGCGGCCAATCGCTAAGACGTAACGTGATTTCCCTTTTAAAACTATAATCATAGCAATACTTTTTGCCGTTTATGTCAACAACATAGTCGCAAAAAGTACCCCTTAGGGCTTCTTTCCATATATTTTGAAAATGTATGTTGTTCATAAAAACCTCATGTAATTAAATAATAGCAATCATAACCTCTTGTATGAGTCATCGAACGGCTCGGGTTTGGGTCGTAAACCGCTTTGATGTTTTTTCATAGCAAATACAAAACCCAAATACCTTGCTATAAGAATCGCAATAAAATAGTATCCCAGTTCATAAAGCAACCTTAGTTCATAAGTGTAACTAATATAAGCCAACGGCACAAGAATAACGGCATAAATAATCAATATAAAATAAATTTGCACCGGCAACACAACTACCTTTTTAATAGGGTCGTAAATGTATTTCTTCCCTGTGTCGTCAGTTACATTATTTGTGAATGTACCGATTAGAGCTTGTTTAGGAATGTTACTAAATGAAATAACGTTTTCTCCGTAATCAAGGGCAACAAAGGATTTTATATCATATTTCAGCAATATAGCGAATGCGGCGTATCTAATAAAAAAGTAAATTGCTACAATAATATATGCTTCGGGGAAAATGGAGCAAAGGCTTAGCTTAATTTCCATGGCAAGCAAGAAAACCGTTATCATAATAACATTAGCCATGATAGTGTTGTCGGCAACAAGGTAAATGCGCTTTTGAATGTTGACTTTACATAGTGCTTTATGCCATTACTATCCTTACAGTAGCCCAATATAGTGCCACTTAAAGCCTCTTTCCATAGGTTTTGAAAATGTATGGTGTTCATAACTCTCCTTGCTTAATATTTTAGCGAGATGGATAAATCTTTTCGTATAGTATGTTGGTTGCTATTTTCGTTGGTATCGATAAAAATATCCAAATCCACCTCATTACCTTAAAAAATGTGCTACCCTTTAGTTCAAAAATGAGCGTAATTGCAAACAACACAACAGCGAACGAAATCATGGACCAATCAATAATATTGGCGATTTGCCTATACCTTTTTTGCTTTTCGTTCAAGGGAAAGGGTTCAGGTTTTTGTTTTTTTAATGTCATGTTTCCTCCTGTGTGCCATTTTTCTCCGCCTTTTCGTTTTTTATCTCCTTTATCTCCTGCTCAAGGACAGCAACCTTTTCAACCAACGAAGCACACAACGTAATCGAGCTGACTATTGATACTATAAGTATAAAAGATGCAACAAATAATAATATGAAAGTCGTGCTTTTCACCGCAGAACGCAGTATGTAAATAATACAAGCATAAGATAAAATGTTTAACCATAACATAACCCGCTGTGTTTTGCTCATGCCTAACTTCTTTAACATACTCTCCTCCGCAACGCTTATTCTTTCGATTGTTTCTTGTTAAATTATACCACACAAATATATATTGTAAAGAGGAAATCACAAAAAAGCGCCCGAAATTCAGGCGCCATTCTTTTCATATAGCCGCTTACTTATGTAAAGCTACACTCGGCAAACTGGTTCTTATACCTTACGTTGTTGTTAGGAATCATCTCCTGCAAAATCTGCAAGCATTCGCCAAAGCGTTGGTAATGGTTTACTTCACGTTGGCGTAGGAAGCGCAAAGGTTCGATGATGTCGGGGTTGTCGGTTAGCGTCATAAGGTGCTCGTAGGTTGTGCGTGCCTTTTGCTCTGCCGCTAAGTCCTCTAAAATGTCGGTAATGGGGTCGCCTGTGCTTTGAATGTATGAAGCGGTAAACGGAACGCCGTTGGGGTCGCAGGGGAACACGCTTCTATCGTGCAGTGTGAAATAACCTGACATACCTGCCGCCTCGATGTCGCAAAGGGATGCGCCACGCAAGCACTGGTAAATCATTGTACCGAGCATCTCCCAGTGGGCGAGTTCTTCTGTGCCAATATCATTAAGCGTTGCTCAGCACCTATCATCAGGCATTGTAAAGCGCTGTGTTAGATAACGCACGCCAGCCGCCAGCTCCGAATCGGGTCCGCCATACTGTGCCAATAGCGCCTTTGCCATTCTTACATCAGGACACTTAATATCCACAGGAAACTCTAATTTTTTCTGATAAATCCACATCTTTTTCTACCTCCTACTAATTATTCCCAAGGCCAAGCTGAGCGTACCCAACAGCCTGAATCAGGAACCGACAGCCCAAACCCAAGTAATGGGTCGTAAATTTCTTCGTACCTATTTATTAGCTCGTTAAGTTCACTGGCGTAGCAAGCATAGTCTTCCTTTGCTACCTCGTCCTCCGGATGTGTATCTATGTAGAGGTTTAGCTCTACACATACGAACTGGATTTCAGAAATCTTTCTCAATAGATTTTCCTTAGAATATTCACATGAACAGTCCATACTACCTCCTACTTCCAAAGCCTTACAAGCTCAGGAAAATACGTGCCATTGCACAGTGCCTTGTCAGGCGTTAACCCTGCCCTATATTCCTGCTTTGCAAAATATGCGTTAGCCAACATACAGCCGTCATAGCCTGTGCCGTCATACTTTTCGCATACCTTACCTGCTGGAATTGTTCCGTAAACCATCATGGGGTCCATAGACTCGCCCGGGCTGTCAAGACAACATATCGTATCGACACAGTAGTTCTGACAGCCATTCCGAAATGCATTGTTTCTTGTTGTGCAATCCATCTCTAAAATGCTCCTCCTATAAAATTATTTAGAACGCTAAAACGTTCTTGTATATCGTATGCAGAAATAATTGGATTTGTTTGTTATCGTGTCGAAAAATTTTTTACGCTATTTATTTGCATATTTTTTAGGTGTAAACTAACAATTTTCGCCCTGTTGATTACTTATTATATGCATATCACTTTGAATGAGGGAACATGGAAGCTGCTGTTAGAAAAATTAAATCGTATGTAGTAAGGGCTGGGGCTAATACTTGGGCTTTGTCTGCTATGTGCTTTATTATGGCGAGCTTTACCTGTTCATATTTGAATTTTTTACCTGCTTCATATTCTCCATTGGGTGCATCTGCCTTTATAGCTGTGTGGCTGTACTCTAAGAATCAAAAAACAGTAACTATTTCGATGCTTTTCGGACTTTTAGGTGCTTTGATTTTCAGAAACATATCCGGCTTTTTCGCTTTGCTAATAATACTGCTTTTCTTGTCGATTTGGACATTTTGGCAGGGAGCGCAAAACATAAAATCAAGGGACAAGCTACTGATACTTGCAGCCGCAAACCTTATATGCGTGATAGTTTTTTCTTTCTCAACAGTGGTTTCGTGCCTGTTGGGGCTTCTAAACGCCGGAATATCGCTTTTGATTGCGGTAAATATGCATAATGCCTTTACTATTCTTACTATTGCGAAAAAGCGAAAGCGTATGCTATCAAACAATGAGATGATTTCGCTCTGCATTTTCTTTTCATCCTTGGTATTAGGGTTTTCAGGGATACGGCTACCTTATGTTTCGTTGGCAGCGATTATGGCGATTTGTGTTTCTTTGATTGCATCCTACACCTGCGGAGTTATGGGGCTTTGTGCGGCAATATCCTGTGGGCTTGCGCTTGCTTTATCCTGTGGGAACATGAATGTAATTCTGCCCTTGGCGGTATCTGCGCTTTTGGGCTCTATGCTGTATTCATCAAATAAATTCGTTGCCGCTTTCGTGTTTATTGCTACTATGTATGTTTTCGGAGCGGCAATAATAGATAGCTTTAGTGTGGTAGATATAATTATCGGAGTTGTTCCCTTTGTGCTGATTTCCAATAAGTCTTTAAGAATTATTTCTGCATATTCCACCGCTTATGAGATGAAGCACATAGTTGATGAAAAGATTTCCGCAAGAATAGACGGAATTGCAACCGTAGTGCGAGTGCTGCGCTCTTTGGCTAAGGAGCAAGGCACACAAAAGCAGATTTCGGGGCAGTTGGTAGCTGTATGCAATGCCTTTGACAAACTGACGAACTTTACGATTGAAGAGCCAGTTGAGCCTCCAAAAAATTACAAGTTAGTAATTGGAACAGCATCCGCTTCTAAGCATAGCGGAATATCCACAGGCGATTGCATAGGCACGCTAAGCTATGACACAAGCCAAATGGTGCTTTTAAGCGATGGCATGGGTACGGGTTCTGTCGCACGAAAGGAAAGCGAGCTTGCGGTTAATACGATATTTGATTTGATTCAAGCTGGCTTTGAGCCTATGCAGGCTTTGGAATGTGCAAACAAGCTGTTAATCGATTCGGGCAACGAAGAAATATACGCAACCATAGATACTTTGGTTTTTGACACAGCTAACTGCACCGCAACAATAATAAAGTTGGGTGCGCCTCCCAGTTTCATTGTAAGAAAAGGAGAAATATTTGCAATATTTAGCGAATCTCTGCCTATCGGAATAGTTGACGAAGCAAAGCCGCATATAAGCAATCTAAAGCTAAGAGAGGGCGACAATATCATAATGATGACGGACGGTATTTCGGATTCGTTGGGGGCGAGTTTGGCGGGAACTGTGCTGGAATCCATTGGCTTATCTCATGATGTTCAGAAAAATGCAGAATCTATACTCGAAGCCGTTATGAATGGCGGCGTGGTTGACGATATGAGTATTGCGGTTATGGTTGTAAGCAAATAGGCTTGAAAAGCATCTAATTATACTATATAATGTTCGTATAAATTTTTTGGTATTGAGGTGAGTAACATCAAAGATAGATTGATAAAAATAATTATACTTTTGCTGATTGGCATAATGCTTATATCCTGCGTTGCATGCAACAACGGCAACACGATTATAGATATTGATGCAACGCCATCTCCTACACCACTTCCTACAATTCAGTTATCACAACCTAAAAATTACGGTATGCTTGCTGTGGGTGAAACCTTTACGGCAGGGCTTTTGTATAGCGGTGAGGTTGTTACTACTGGCAGGGTTGTGGGCGAAAATTTCAACACAAGGGATTGGAAGCACTGCATAGCAATAGCTTCAAATGATTCTACTTTGGCAGGCATAACTACCGATGGCAAGCTACAGCTTACAGGCGAAAAGGCGGCTTTCTTTGCGCCTGCGTTGGAGTGGAGCAACTTGATTTCTGTGGCTTTGGGTGAGAATCATATAGTTGGGCTAACAAGTGTTGGTCATGTTTTGGCTTATGGCGATAATTCCACCGGTCAATGCGATACCGAAGAAGTGTATGGAATCACAAAAATCTATGCATTTGGAAACACAACGATATTATTAAAAGAAGATAATGGAATAATTCATTTAGGAAAGGAAAGGGATATTCCACTTACTTCCGAAAAGATAAAGGAGATTGCCGCAAGCGAAAGCGTAATTGCATTGTTATTGGAGAATGGCAGAGTAATTGTTGATAACGAGGAATACGCAATAAGCGAAAACTTGCAATCTATTGTTGCTTACGGCGAAGTGTTGGCAGGAGTTACAGAAGAAAATACGCTTGTATGCGTTCCCGATACATATAAATCAAAATCCAAAACAATTAGCAATATAGCGATTGGTAAAAACAATATTGCTTTGCTAAAAAACAATGGAAGCGTTGAGGTTTTTGGAAACAAAGATGATTATCAAGGCACAACAGTCAACTGGCGCTTGCGACCTACCTTGAATTCAAAGGGCTATTTTACAGGCTTTGCGGCAGGAACTATTGTAGATGACGCAAAAATTATGCTGTCTGAAACGCTTGGCAAGGAGGTTGCACTCAAAAAAGAGGGTGTTGAGCTAAGTGAGGGAGTAGTTTTCACAGGGGCAGAGGTGTATAACGGCACAAAACTGCTTGGTAAAATCGTTATTTATGGCGATATAAACGGAGATGGATTCATCTCAAACCCCGACTTTTTGTTGTTAAGCAAGCATGTTTCGGGTGTTGAAAGGCTAACCGATATAAGGCTATATGCCGCCGATACATTGCATTATGTTTCTGGAAACGGGGAGTTGAGTGAAGAGCATATTTTGGCTATTGCATCGCATACAACAGGTTCGGAAACAATTCGTCAATACAATTTTGACCCATACGAGCAAAAGATTGCCGAAGCGTATGCAAAAAATCCAGATGTAGTGGGCTGGATTATGATAAATAACACGAATATTGATTTTCCCCTGCTGTATGGTCCCGATTTTCACTATAATTTTTACACGATAGATAATAGGAAGTCCGAGCTTGGCTCGATTTATCCAATATATGAGAGCTTTCAAAAAAACAATGTTGTTGCAGGGCATAATGGCAGGGTAAATGGTTTGATGTTCCACATGCTGCACTCCTTGCAGGAAAATTCTAAGGACTTGCTGGTTTATAAAAACAGAATAATCGGCACTACTGTTTATCACGATTATATGGAGTGGGAAATCTTTGCGCTTTATGAAACTGGCAGGCATGAGGTAGATACCACATTGAAGTACAATATCTCACGTATGAGGAACTGGAGCGATACAGAGGTTCAAGAATGGATTGACACGCAAGTAAACCGTTCGGAAATTAAATTAGGGGTTGAGGTAACGCCTGACGATACATTTTTAACGCTTTATACCTGCGGCGATTATCATTATTCAGACCAAACGAATCAAGCGAGGTTGTATATATTCTTGAGGAGAATCGGATAAGGGTCGCTGTCGCTCCCAATGAAATCGCCTACGGCGGTGAAATATTTTTCTGCGTAAAAATATGAAATCCATTCCTGCGGAATGGGTGAAATAGTCTTTCTGCGGAAAGCCAATAAAATCCGCGCTCTGCGGATAGGAAATGGCTGAACATTTTCGGGCGAGCGTACGAGGTTGAAAATTGGGCGAACAAAGGGGTTCTCCCTTATTTTTAGCGTTCTGCATTCAGTTTTTAAGTTAATAATGTAGGGGCTTTCGCTGCGTGTTCGCCCGCTGATGCCAAACATTATTCAGCATGCTGTACAAATCATTCATTTGAGTTAAAATAACGGGAGAAATTGAATCCTCCCCTACATTATTATATTTAACGTAAAAATCGTGCTTGATTTTGCCTTCTGCATTAAAAAAGGGCTTTCGCCCTTTTTAAGCCCAAATTTTACTTATCTTCAAGGAAGTCCTTCAACTTTTTAGAGCGAGATGGATGTCTCAGCTTTCTCAATGCCTTAGCCTCAATCTGCCTTATACGTTCACGGGTTACATTAAACTCCCTGCCCACCTCTTCCAAGGTGCGAGCCTTGCCGTCGTCAAGTCCAAACCTTAGTCGCAGCACCTTTTGCTCTCTTGCAGTAAGAGTGTCTAAAACATTGGTTAGCTGGTCTTTCAGCATAGCAAATGCCGCAACATCAGCAGGCGCAACCGCATTCTCGTCGGGAATGAAATCGCCTAACTTCGAATCCTCCTCCTCACCTATGGGAGTTTCCAACGAAACTGGCTCTTGCGAAATTTTCATAATCTCACGTACTCTATCAACTGTGCAGTTTAGGGCATCGGCTATTTCCTCAGGGCGTGGCTCTCTACCCAACTCCTGCAATAGCTGACGCTTAACCCTCGCTTGCTTTTGAATCGTTTCAACCATGTGAACAGGAATTCGTATGGTTCGTGCTTGGTCTGCAATCGCCCTTGTTATCGCTTGCCTTATCCACCATGTAGCGTAGGTTGAGAATTTGAGCCCCTTTGTATAGTCGAACTTCTCGACAGCCTTCATAAGCCCTAAATTGCCCTCTTGAATCAAATCAAGGAACAACATTCCTCTGCCTACGAAACGCTTTGCAACCGAAACTACAAGGCGTAAATTCGCTTCTGCTAACTCGTTTTTTGCGTCCTCGTCGCCTGCTTCCATGCGCTTTGCAATCATTACTTCCTCATCGCCGGTCAGAAGCGGCACTTTGCCTATCTCTTTTAAGTACATACGAACAGGGTCATCTAAGCTAACGGAAGAAAGCTCGGCGACTAATGCCTTTTTCTCGACTTCGCCCTCTTCCTCTTCATCTTCGTCCTCTTGCGGTATCTGGTTTTCATCTACCACATTGATTTTGTTCATGTTAAAACGGAAATAGATGTCGTCCATCTGCTCCGAATCCAAATCGAACTCAGCCAATGCGTCCATAACCTCTTTGTAGGTCAAAAAATGCGTCAGCTTGCCCCTCTCTATAAGCTGGCCGACCCTCGCTTCGCAACTCAAAAACTCTTCCATACGTTTTCCCCTTTCAAATGTTTAGTGTTCCTTAGTTTTTTTCAACTCATCCATAAGTAGCTTGTATTGCGCTACATATTCTTCAGAGCTAATCTCTTTCATATCCCGCTTTGCTGAAAGTGTAAAAAGCTCTTCTTCTAAATCGAGCCTTTTAATCGCTTGAACACAATCCCTTGCCGTTTCCTTGGGTTTCTCGACTTCGTTTGTGCTAAACGCTCCAAAAAGCTGTGAAACATCGCTTTCTTCGCTTAAATCGTTCAAAATCTCCGCTATACTCACCTCTCCAATACCGCTTTTATATTTATCAACGATTGCACCTACTACCATTCTTACATCATCACGCTTTATTCTGTTTATTGCGTGCTCATGCACCCATGATGCAACGGATTTATTAGTAGCTGCGCAGGTTGCAAGCAAATACTCGCATTTATCACGCTGATTTTGTCCAAACAAACCGTTTTCACTATTATTCCGTAAATGAACAAATGTATTCTCTTGGGTATTAGGTTGCTTTTTGCCCTGCTCGCATACGGTTTCATAGCTTAAGCCTGTTTTTTCGGATATCACCCTAAAATAGCGCTCCTGCTCTACCGGCTGCAACGAACCTACAAGCTCACAGGCTTCTATTGCATAGGCTTGGCGGTCGTCGGTGTTCGAAAAATCATACTTCTTCTGCATAAACTCTAACTTGTAGGCATTTAGCGGCAGGGCAAGCTCTTTTAGTTTCAAATACTCGTCTTT
>JAAZFD010000349.1 GCA_012511925.1 Clostridiales bacterium | reverse complement strand
GTCCCAGCTTTGCTATTCTTGTATAGCCGCCGTTCCTGCCTTCGTACTTTGGAGCAATATCACGGAATAGCTTCTCTACAACGGGATGCCTTCTATCCTTTGTGCGTGTCCTGTACTGTGGCTTTGTTTCGCCTTCGAGCTTGGGCTGTGGAACATCATATAGAAATGACATTATCAACCTACGTGCATGTAGCTTCGAGGGTAAATCTCTCAAAACCTGAACTTCCTGCTCTACACGTTGATTCTTCTTGTCTGTGATTATTCTCTTTTTTGTAACTGTTTCCGAATTTTTGTGTTCTTTAACAGCGAGAGAAATTATCTTTTCAACTATGGGTCTAATTTCCTTTGCTCTTGCTTCGGTAGTAACCAAACGACCGTTCAGAATAAGCGCAGTTGAGAGGTTTCTCAAAATCGCTCTGCGTTGGTCAGTTGGTCTGCCTAATTTGCGATTGGGCATAAATTTTTCCTCCTATTCTTATTTGTTAATCAGTCATCGCTGTCTTTGAGCTTCAGCCCCAGCGATGTAAGTTTCTGTTGAACTTCCTCAAGCGACTTGCGCCCAAGGTTTCGTACCCTCAGCATATCGCCTTCATCACGCTGCGTTAATTCGCCAACCGTATGAATGCCGGCACGCTTTAAACAGTTGAAGGAACGCACCGAAAGCTCTAAATCCTCAATTGTCATGTCTAATACACGATTTTTCTTGGTTTCTTCCTTTTCGACCGTCATTTCAATGCCCTGCACATGCTCTGTGAGGTTTATGAACAAATTCATGTAATCGCTCATCTGCTTTGCGGAATTGCTTACAGCCGTATCGGGCTGTATTGTGCCGTTTGTCCATACTTCGAGGGTTAGCTTGTCGTGGTCTATGCTTTGACCGACACGAGTTGGCTCAACCGTAAAGTTCACCTTTTCAATAGGCGTGAACAAAGAGTCTATTGCGATTTGTCCTATCGGCATATTCTTAAGCTTGTTTTGAGCGGCGGGAACATAGCCCCTGCCTTTTGAAATAACAATCTCCAAGCCTAAGGATGCACCATCGTTTAGGTTTGCGATTACCAAATCGGGATTGATAATATCAACGTCGGCATCATGAATTATATCGCCTGCTGTTACAACACAAGGACCGGTTGCGTTAATGCGAACGGTTTTGTCGTCTTCGGGGCAATATAGCTTTGTGTTAAGTTGCTTTAGGTTTAGAACGATTTCCGTTACATCCTCTTTAATGCCCTCAATGGTTGAAAACTCGTGCAATACACCTTCAATTTTAATAGACGAAACAGCACTTCCCGGCAATGACGAAATCAACAGCCTGCGCAATGAGTTGCCCAGAGTTGTGCCTAAGCCTCTGTCTAACGGTAAAATTACGAATTTTCCGTAGGTATCGGTACATTCAACAATATCAATCGAAGGCTTTTGAACATCCACACTATAAACGCCCTCTATTCTTCTTTCATCCAACATATAAATCCCCCTTTAATAATCTTTTTAGGGTAGCGCAATTACCTTGAATAGAACTCAACAATAAGGTGGTCCTCAATAGTTAAGTCTATATCATCACGCTCGGGTAGGTTAACTACCTTGCCTGTTAGGTTCTCAACATCAAACTCCAGCCACTTCTGTGCTTCGCCTGCCACACCGTTTTCACGTAGGGCTTTGAAGTATTCGGAGTCGCGGCTTGTGTCTTTAACCGAAATCACCTGACCGGGTTTTACCAAGTATGATGCTATATCAACCTTTTTGCCGTCTACCAAAATATGACCGTGGTTGACAATCTGACGAGACATGGGGCGGCTTTTGCCTATACCAAGGCGGTAAACTACATTGTCGAGCCTACGCTCTAATAGCCTTAACATATTCTCACCAGTTACGCCATGCATATTTGAAGCCATTTCATAGTATTTCCTAAATTGGGATTCTAATACACCGTATGCTCTTCTGCACTTTTGCTTTTCACGAAGCTGAATACCATATTCTGATGCCTTTCTTCTACGAGCCAAACCATGCTGACCCGGTGGCGTTGAACGCTTTGACACCGAGCAATTAGCCGAAAAACAACGGTCGCCCTTCAAAAATAGCTTTGTGCCTTCTCTGCGGCACTGCCTGCAAACGGAATCCGTATATCTTGCCATAATCGTTTGCCTCCTTAAACCCTTCTACGCTTTGGTGGACGGCAACCATTATGAGGAATGGGTGTTACGTCCTTAATCATGTTGATGCTAAGCCCTGCTGTAGCCAAAGCACGAATAGCTGCTTCTCTGCCAGAACCAGGACCCTTTACATATACCTCAACGGTTTTGAGACCATGCTCCATAGACGCTTTTGCTGCTGTTTCTGCTGCCATCTGTGCTGCAAAGGGAGTGCTTTTTCTTGAACCCCTAAAGCCCAAACCGCCAGCCGATGCCCATGAAAGTGCATTGCCGTTGATGTCTGTTATTGTTACCATAGTATTATTGAAGGAAGAACGAATATGAGCTGCGCCACGTTCTATGTTCTTCTTCTCACGACGTTTTCTTGATACGGCTTTTTTAATTTTGCCTTTTGCTGCCATTACTCATTACCTCCTTATTTCTTTTTGCCTACTGCAGCACGCTTGGGCCCTTTTCGGGTACGTGCATTCTGCTTTGTGCTTTGTCCTCTTACGGGTAAGCCCTTCCTATGACGAACACCACGGTAGCAACCGATTTCCATCAAGCGCTTAATGTTCATCGAGGTCTCACGCCTTAAATCACCCTCAACCTTTACGTTGTGGTCGATATACTCCCTGAGCTTGTTTACTTCGCTTTCGGATAAATCCCTAACTCTAATTTCGGGGTTTACGCCTGTTGCAGCTAAAATGTCGCTCGCCGTCTTTTGCCCTATACCAAATATATAGGTCAAGCCGATTTCGACTCGCTTTTCCCTGGGTAAGTCAACACCGGAAATACGTGCCATAAAGTTTGTTTCCCTCCATGTATTTTTTTAGTTTTATTTTAACCGCCAATAAGCACGCAAAAGCGTGCCAGCCGCATCGACGGTTTACAATTCGCAATTTCTTATTATAATATAAAAATTATAACCTTGCAAGTTCTTCCAAAAATATATTATTTGAGCTCAACCCTGCTTTTGCTTGTGCTTGGGGTTTTCGCAAATAATCATAACTCTGCCCTTGCGACGAATAATTTTGCACTTGCCACAAATGGGCTTTACTGATGGTTTTACTTTCATAATACTTCTCCTTTATTGTGATTGTGGCTTATTACTTCTTGCGCCAAGTAATTCTGCCACGAGTTAAGTCGTATGGCGAGATTTCTACGGTAACCTTGTCGCCCGTCAAAATCTTGATATAGTGCATACGCAGCTTACCAGAAATATGCGCCAATACTTTATGTCCGTTTTCCAACTGCACCTCAAACGTTGCGTTTGGGAACGAATCGGTAACGATACCTTCAACTTCAATTACGTCTTGCTTAGACAAAATCTACCTCCACAATCCCATTTCTTTTAACGCCTTATATATGTCGCTATCGAGCAATCGTTTGGGATAGTTTTTCAGCATCTCCCTGATTGACTCTGATTGCGTTGCAAGAATCTTCACATGCTTGAGCTTTTTCTTCTTAGGCTTTGCAATCTTGTGCGTTTCACCGTCAGCTAAGAACACATAGTTAGGCTCTACTGCTACAACTATGAAGTATCGCTTTTTGTCTCTGCCAGCTTTTGATTGAGCAGCAAAGCCTAAAAAATCATAGTCGCCATCCATTATGCGTCCTCCAGTTGCATTGTAAGTATAATGGGTTCTCCATCGGTTATGGCAATCGTGTTTTCATAATGAGCGCTTAAGCTATTATCCGCAGACACCACTGTCCAACCGTTTTTCAGTATGTTTACAGCAAATGTTCCCATGTTAATCATAGGCTCTATTGCCAATGTCATACCTTCTACCAGCCTTACGCCTAAACCCATGCGTGGCACGTAATAGTTAGGAATATCTGGCTTTTCGTGAAGCCTTGTGCCTACGCCATGCCCTATTAAATCCCGAACTACCCCGTAGCCATACTGCTCTGCATGCGCTTGTATTGCCTTGGATATATCGGATATCCTATTGCCCACTTTGGCGAACTCAATACCATGGAAAAAGCTCTCTCTCGTTACTTGAACAAGTTTTTTCGCTTCTTCTGATGCGTTTCCAACTATAAATGTTCGTGCAGCGTCGCCATGATAGCCATCGATATTTGCTCCTACATCACAGCTGACTATATCGCCATCACGCAGTTTGTAGCCATCGGGTATTCCATGTACGACTTGCTCGTTTACGGAGATACACACACTTTTGGGATAGCCATTATAGTTCAAAAACGATGGAACGGCGCCGAAGGATTCAATAAACCTCCTTGCCTCTTTGTCCAAAGCCTCTGTGGTTATTCCAACCTCAACCATATCTCTTAGCAACAAAAGCGTTTTCTCTGTAATAGTACAGGCTTTTTGCATCTGCGCTATTTCTGATTTGGTTTTAATTGTTAGCAAGTTTTAGGTCCTCCAATATTTCCTCAACCTTGGCTGCCACACCTTCCATGGTGTCATCACCATCTACGCTTATTAGCTTTCCGGTTGACCTGTAATAGTCGATTATAGGCTCGGTTTTGGTATGATACTCCACCAACCTTGCTTTTACAACCTCTTCCTTGTCGTCATCTCGCATGATAACTTCTACTCCGCATTGCTCGCAAAGATTGCTACTCATCATATACGATATGTAGCCTTTTCCGCAAACGGGGCAGATTCTCCTATGAGAGATTCTTTTCAGCAACACAGCTTCCGGTGCATCAAGGTTTATTGCCGCATCTATTTGAACAAACTTATCCAACTCCTGCGCTTGATTCAAGGTTCTGGGGAATCCATCCAAAATGTATCCCTGCTTCGCCGTTGAGTGTTGCAACTTCGACAAAAGCATTTCGATAATCAGCGAGTCGGGCATTAGATTTCCATCATTGATGTACTTTTCGGCTAACTTACCCGTATGCGTTCCCGCTGAAATCTCCGCTCTTAGCATTTCTCCTGTGGATATATGCAAAAGACCGTAGTCTTTGGCTATTCGAACCGCCAGGGAGCCTTTTCCGACTCCCGGCGGGCCCAAGAACACTAAATTCAATTTTCTACCTCAACCTAAGAAGCCTTTATAGTGGCGCATCAGCATCAACGACTCAAGCTGTGAGGTAGTTTCAAGCGCTACGCTGCACATAATGAGAACGCTGGTAGGACCGAATGCCATCAACACGGTGATATCAAACAATGCCAAAGCGATAGCCGGAAGTGTTGCAACCATCATTAGGAACAACGCTCCGAATAAGGTTAGGCGCTTTGAGATTCTATCCAAGTAATCGCTTGTGGGCTTGCCGGCACGAATACCCGGGATAAATCCGCCGTTCTTCTGAAGATTCCTTGCGATTTCAACAGTGTTGAACGAAATCGTGGTATAAAAGTATGCAAATCCTAATATAAGCAGTGAGTATAGCACATAATAACCTACAGCACCTTGACCAAACCACTTTTGCCAGAAGGCATAGAAACTGCCTTGGAAAATCTGTCCTATCATTCCGGGGAATTGGATGATGGTCATAGCGAAAATCAAGGGCATAACGCCGTTTGCATTCGCTTTAATAGGTAGGAATGTTGATTGACCGCCATACATCTTGTTTCCTACAACCTTTTTAGCGTACTGTACGGGAATCTTGCGCTGTGCCTTGTCAACAGTTACAACGCCTGCAACCAATATAGTAACGATTATTGCTGTGATAGGAAGTATCGTCCAGCTGTAAACCATACCAGTTTTGGGGTCAACGCTGAATACGCCTGCAAATATGCTATAGATGCTTGAGGGAACCTGGGATACTATCGAAGCAAAGATTAGCATTGATAGACCGTTGCCTATTCCCTTTTCGGTGATACGCTCGCCCAACCAAATGAGCAATGCAGTACCAGCAGTACAGATTATTGTTATGCGTGCATAGTTCCAAAAGCTTGTGTCTAAAACCGCATCAGGTCCCATACTTGCAATAATACCGATACACTGTACCATAGCTAAGCCGATACCTGTGTATCTCGTTACCTGCTCCATCTTCTTCTTGCCGTCTTCATCCTTGAACATCTCTTCAAGTTTGGGGAATGCAATCGTAATCAACTGAATGATAATCGAAGCGGTAATGTAGGGCGAAACACCCATTGCGAAAATGGAGAAGGAACTAAATGAACCGCCCGAAAACAGGTTCAAAAAGCCCAAGATTTCTAAGTTGTTTACCTGCTGTGAAATGTAGCCTACGTTAACACCCGGTACGGGTATGAAAGCACCCAACCTGTAGATTACAAACAGCATTATGGTAAACAATATCTTTGTGCGAATATCGCGTACCTTCCATGCGTTTACTATCGTTTTAAACATCAAACCACCTCAAATGTCCCGCCACAAGCCTTAATGGCTTCTTCTGCTGATTTCGAACATTTTGCGGCCTTGATATCTAAACGCTTTGTAAGTTCACCTCTGCCCAACACCTTCAAGCCGTCTTTTTCCATCTTGCTAATGATTCTTGTTTCATGCAATAGTGCCTGTGTAATAACAGTTCCGTCTTCGAACACTTCAAGGTCGGAAATGTTTACTATATTGTAAACCTTAGCGAAAATGTTTGTAAAGCCACGCTTAGGAAGACGACGTGCTAAAGGCATTTGTCCGCCTTCAAATCCGTTCTTCTTGCTGCCGCTACGAGCTTTTTGACCCTTATGACCCATTGTTGAGGTCTTGCCCATGCCAGAGCCTGTACCACGACCGACTCTCTTGTTTTTGAATACCGAACCCTCGGCAGGTTTTATTTCATGTAATCTCATATTTACCTCCTAAGGTCAAACCTCTTCTACGACTACCAAGTGGCGTACCTTGAATATCATACCACGAATGCAATCGTTGTCAGGGTGAACAACCGTATGGTTGAGCTTTTTCAAGCCTAATGCACGAACGGTAGCCACCTGGTCCTTCTGACAGCCTATGGTGCTTTTTTTAAGCGTTATCTTTAAGTTTGCCATAAACTCTCCCTCCATCAATCCAATATCTCTGCAACTGTTTTGCCACGCAATCTTGCTACTTCCTCGGCTGTACGAAGCTGTTGCAAGCCTTCAAGCGTTGCTTTTACACAGTTTGCAGGGTTATTTGAACCATAACTCTTTGTGCGAATGTCTTTTATTCCAGCCATTTCAAGAACGGCACGTGCAGGTCCGCCTGCTATAACGCCAGTACCCTCTTCAGCGGGGAGCATTCTAACATGGCCCTTGCCATATTTGCCCTCTACTCCATGGGGAATAGTAGTGCCTACGATTGGTACTGCTACCATGTGGCGCTTAGCGTCCTCTACGCCCTTTCTTACTGCCTCTGGAATTTCAGCCGCCTTGCCCATTCCTACACCAACATGACCGTTCTCGTCGCCTACCACGATAAGTGCCGAGAAACGGAAGTTTCTACCGCCCTTAACAACCTTTGCTACACGGTTAACGGCAACCAGCTTTTCTTTCAAATCCAGTGTTGATGCATCGATTCTGATTTTTTGCATTTTCATACCTCCCTTAGAAATCCAAGCCCGCTTTGCGTGCACCGCTTGCAAGCGATTCAACTCTGCCCATGTAGCGATAACCGCCACGGTCAAATACAACCTGAGTGATTCCCTTTTCTTTGGCACGTTGCCCTAAGATTTCACCAGTTATTTCGGCTGCTTCTTTTTTGTTCTTGCCTTCAATCTTAGCCTTTACTTCGGGGTCAAGCGTTGAGGCGGAAACCAATGTGATGCCTGTGCCTGTTGTGTCGTCTATAATCTGAGCGTAAATGTGTGAAAGTGAACGATAGATGTTCAATCTCGGTCTTGAAGTTACACCCTCAAGATGATTACGCATACGCTTATGG
>JAAZFD010000348.1 GCA_012511925.1 Clostridiales bacterium | reverse complement strand
TGCCAAGCTGATACGCTCAAATGCAAGGGTTACTGTGCTTTCCCTGCACAATTATGACGAATACAAAACCGAAAGCGGCAAGTGCCTAAGCTCAAAAAAATCGAGGGCAAAGCCATGACAAAAGAGCAAAAAATTAAAGCGGAACTCCTGCATCTTTACAAAAAAACAGAAAACAGAAAAAAGTCGAGGGCAAAGCCATGACATTAAAAGAAATAATCGAAGCGGCACTTCTGCAATTAGGCAGGGGAGTTGATGCCGCAACCATAGACGTTTGGAAAAACAAGCTCACTCTATTTGCAAATGACGGTATGCGTGATTTAGCAACAGCCTTTTCACTTATACGAACAGAAAGCGCAAAAATTATAGGCACAACAATCGATTTATCCAAGCTGGATAGAATTTGCTTGAAGCTGCTAAGTATAACGCAGGACGGCTTTCCCCTACACTATTCGGCAAACGAAGCGGCAGGCATTGTGTCTGTACGAGGGGTAGGGAATGTAGATGTAACCTATCGCTATGTTCCCAATATTTTGAGCGCACTAACCGATATTCCCGAAATCCCTTCACAGCTCCAAGGCTTAATCGTAACCTATGTTGTTGCAAGGGAAAGAATGAGCGGCGATAAAACAACCCAAAGCGGTGCGGATATTTACCTGCAAATGTATGAAACTGCAAAGGCAAGGTTCGTTTCGGCAACCCGAGAAGCAAAATACATTGAAAACATCTATTGAGGTGAAGCATGGTTTTTCAATATAAAATCGATAGGTTTTTGGGGATTGACCAGTCTGCTGATGAAAATTACCTTAACCCCAGCTTTTCACCCGATGCAGTTAATATGAGTACCGAAAACGGCAATCTATCCGTTGCAAAGGGCTTTGTTCGCCATGTAATAGCGCAGGTTCCCGGGCAGGGCAAAATTCACAGGCTAATAAATTTCAAGCGCGTTGAGGGCGATGTGTTCTTGGTTTTCTGCTCTGATGCGATTTACGCAAGCGCAAGCGGACTATGGGTTAAGGCGTATGAGTTTTCTACACCCTTAACGGATTACGAGTTCGACACCGTAGAAGTAAGCATCAACAACGAGGATTATTTACTTATTGCGAACGGTGAAACGCCGCTAATAAAGTACAATGGAAACGATTTTTTGAGCTTTGGAAGTGAAAATATGCTATCAAACATTCCCGTTCGATATGTTTCTATGTATAAGAACAGGCTTTTTTCCGCTGGCAATAAGTCATACCCAAACAGGCTGTATTTTTCAAAGCTCCCTGGCGGAAACAGAAGCATTGAGGATTGGGGCTACGACGAAGCCTCACCCAATGTAGAGGGCGGTCATTTAGAGGTTGGCGATTTTGATTCCGACCCCATAGTTGCGTTGACGGCATTATCCAGTCAGCTTTTGATTTTCAAGAAGCACAGCATTTACAGGCTTTATGGCGATAAGCCCTCAAACTTTGTGCTTGAACAGGTGGAGGCGGTTGCGGAAACCGTTTCGCATACTTCAATCGTGCATTATTCTGATGTTGCGTACTATATCACGAATTCGGGGCTGAATGTTTTTGATGGTGTTAACGCAAGATTAAGCGGCGATGCGACAAAGATTAAAAACATAATGGCAGGCGCAAACACGAAAAGTGCAAGAGGTGTAAAAGCTAAAAACAAGCTGTACTTTTCAATCAAAAAGGGAAGCAACACCGCTTTGATAGAATACGACCTAAACCGCCATGTGTATATGCTTAGAAACGGCTTTGAAGTTGTAGACATGATTCAAAAGGACAACACCATTTATTTCATAAACGACACAAGGCACATTTGCAGGCTCGATTACGGCAACACCTACGCAGGCGAGCCTATTATTGCTTATTGGCGAACCCCTAAAACGGATTTAGGCGATAAATCTACAATAAAGCAATTCGATGAGCTGTATTTACGAGGAAGCGGAGAAAATATGCAGCTGACAACACAAACAGGCGGAGTTGAAAGAAATCACTTGGTAGAAAGCCTTGAAAATGAGGTGGTGGAAATTCCATTGCAGGGCGAAGGGCGAGTAATACAGCTGAAATTAGCTAATCACGAGGGCAGCAGCTTTGAGCTTAACGGCGGAATCGAGCTTAGGCTGTCTATACGAGGGAGGTGTAAATAATGAAAGCATTGCATTACATAGCGCTATCGCCAGACGAAACCGTGCTAACAGACGAAGTGAATAGAAACCTATGGCATAAGGCGAACGAAAGCAGGCTAAACCAAAACTTTTCAAGCCTATTAAAGCATTTAGAGGTTTTAGAGGACACGCTTTCGCAAATTCAAGACATTCTAAACAGAGAATAAGCAAAAACAAGGAGGAAATATGAAATATTACGTAGATGGCTATACACCGCCTGAGGACGTTAAGTCCTACGAAGACGTTAAGCGCTACCAAAAGCTATTGGGAGTAGAGATAGACGGTATTTGGGGCAAAAAAACACAGGCGGCATACGACCAATATCAGAAACAAAACAACAATCTAACAAAACCCACAGAGGGCAGCATTGATGGCTATCCGTTCGGCGGTGATATAGATTGGGAAGCGATTTCAAATAAGCTAAGCGAATACTTTGCAGGTATTATGCGCCCAAGTATCGATGCGGCAATTACAAAAAGGCAAAAGACATCAGATACCTACGATGCGGAATTAGATGCGGATTCCTATGCAAGAGGAATGGGCAGCTCTACCTTTGTAAGCTCTATGAAATCAAGGCAGGAGGAAAGCGAGCAAGACGATATCGCCTATATGGAGGGCGCATATTCGCAGGCTTTGGCGGCACAAGTGTATGATTCTTTGATGAAATTGGGAACACTGTATTCTAATCAGAAAATTGCACAAGAGGAGCTTCAGCTTCAAAGGGAAAAGATGCAGCAGGAGCAAGCACGATTCGATGCACAGATGAATTCTAAGAGCAACGGCACAAATAAGCAAGAATCAAACAGCCAAGCGCCAAACCCCTATGTTTCGGGGCTAACGTATTCGGATTACTACAAGTATGTAAGCAATCTTGGTGAGCAGGCGGAGGACTTTTTCTATTCCGAAGATGCGTATTGGCAGTTTTTGCGCTCGCAGGCGATTTTCGATTTAGGCGAAGCAGGGTTTTATCAGCTTATGAACAGCTTTACTAAAAAGGAAGAACCAGAAAAAGAATCAAATAGGAAAAGAAACAACAACGAAAACAGAGAAGAGCTTTATTAAAAGCTACAGACTTTCGATACCTATTAGCCTAATACGGAAATGAATGCGAAATATACGCTTTTTGTCGGCAAAGAGGTAGAATCAAAGCATTTGCGGTATTTATGCCATCGTACAGTAGAAATATTTACCGAAAAGATGTAGGGGCGGCACCCTGTGTGTTCGCCCGCTGATAATTCTTCGACAGTCTGTACTTTACTAAAAGATGTAGGGGCGGCACCATGCGTGTTCGCCCGCTGGCAATAGTTCAAAAACAAAAAGGAGAAAAACATGATAAACAAATTTATAGATTGGTTGAAAAAACAGGTGGGAAGCATTTATGTTTGGGGAGCGCAAGGCGAGGTTGGTTTCAATGAGGAGTGGATTAAAAAGTGCGAAACAAGCGAAAGCAACGCAAAGCGTGCCATAGCGTTTTTCAACAAACAGCTTAACAAGGGAATGTTGGATGTGGCGGCATACGATTGCTCGGGGCTTATCGTTCGTTTCTTTCTCGACAACGATATCGTGCAATCTGATATGAGTGCAAGGGGACTTTTTAGCTTCTGCAAAGAGATAAAACAGCAGGATTTGAGGGCAGGCGACCTTGTATTTCGTCATAACGGCGATAAAATCCACCATGTCGGCGTATATATAGG
>JAAZFD010000347.1 GCA_012511925.1 Clostridiales bacterium | reverse complement strand
TTAGGATTTTCAGCTAACTTTGAAACGCGTGCCATTAGTGGCGACAAAAACACATTTACCATAACGACAACAAGGCAAATCCCAAGGCATAAGCCTATTTTTAGGGGCATAAGGTTTCCGTTGTTACCGCCCTTGCGTTTTTTAGATGTACTTAAACCGCTTCGTTTATATTTAACCCTGCGTGGGGGTTCATAGCTCGAAAAATTACTCAAATTGGTTTCCATTTTCTGCTCCTAAAAAAAGTTATAGAAATATTTATGCACAAATGCGCTTAATAATTCGCAGAATGGTTTTTGGGAGAATTTCAAAGTTAAATATTAGTGCAAGTCCAAGAAAAAAAATATTCTATATATGCACAAAATTTCATAAAGATTATTATCAATAAATATAACCAATAAAATGAGAGGTGAGTATGAAAAACGTATATGAATTTATCAGATTTGCATTAACACATGCAAAAAAGGCAAGCGCCCCAAAGGACGGAATATATCCGATTCCTTATAACAAGATTGGCTCGGATGGTGAGTGGGAATATTTGTACGGCACACACGCGGTATTAGTAACTCAAGAGGTGCTCGACGAGCGTTGGAAGAATTATTATTCTCCAAGGTCAAATTTCACAAGAGAGCAATACCTAAAGGCTACAGAGGGTTGGGTTGAAAGAAAGGTAATAGCAAGCGATTGCCATGGTATTCTTGACAAGTTTTTAGGAAACAACACAACTTCAAATGGCACTTATGTAAAGTACAGCACAGACAAGGGTGCTATTTCTGACATAGATAGACCTTGGGTAATAGGTGAGGCGGTTTTCAATGGCTCGGATACTAAAAAAACTCATGTGGGCTGGGTATGTGGCTTTACTGCTGATGGCAAGCCTTTGTTTCTTCAGGTTAGAGGATTGATGCACGGATGCGTGATAACCACAGAAAGCGAATTTAAGTGGGGTTATCGAGGATTGATGACGAATATTTTTTCTTATGAGGAGGTGATTGAGGTGGCAAAGGTTCTTAAAATTACATCGCCACTAATGCGAGGTGATGATATTAAATCTCTACAGGTTGCACTAAACGCTTTGGGCTACAACAGCGGTACAGCTGACGGAATATGCGGCAAAAACACGATGGATGCAATCGATAGATTTATCAAAGCACATTCTGAAACTGAATTACCGGACAAAATAGCTGTTTCACTTACAGTTGGAAGTGCTAAATATATGGGGAATGTATCAAAAACATAATTGAATCGAGGTGAGAGTATGACAGATACCCCGCAAGATAATTTGGACAGTATCGGCAACGGCAACGGCAACGGTGAAAGGCTTCAGCTTGTTCGGTTAAGAAGCAGAATGAAAAGTCCTTTGTTTTGGATTGGAATGGTTAGTGCCGTTTTCACTGCTGTAATAAATGTTGGTGTTACGGCGGGTGTCGAAATGCCTTGGTGGGTTGGAGCTATTGGTGTTGGGCTTTCTACTATAATGATTTATGCAAACGGTAATAACCCAAGTATATGTAATAAGAAATGAAAATACAGCGGTGGGAAACCCTGTCAGACTCTCCATATACCTTTTTGCTT
>JAAZFD010000031.1 GCA_012511925.1 Clostridiales bacterium | reverse complement strand
GTGCAAAAGCGCAGGATTGAATATCACACCTGCAGGCGCAACATATCCCTATAATAATGACCCCGATGATTCGCATTTGAGGATTGCACCTTCGTTCCCGCCACTTGAGGAGTTGAGCGAGGCTATGAGGTTGCTTTGCTGCTGTATTAAACTGGCGGCGGTTGAGAAGATGCTTGGATAACATAAATTAAACTAAAATGAACGCATGGGAAACCGTGCGTTTTTTGTTGGTTGCGAGATGTGGGTAAAAATGGTACAATGTTGTAAACTGGAGGTAATATGAAAACCGCATTAGCAATATCAAAGCTACTATTCTACCTGTTGATGTATGCTTTTGCTTGCGGAATTTTCATGTCGGTTAAGAGTGAGCTTATTGTTATTTCCATCGGCATAATCGTTGCAAAGTCGCTTGTGTTTTTTCTGAAAAACAAAGACGATTTTCCTTTTGTTAAGACTATTATTGAAAAGTTAGAGTGAGTCTTTCATACTTCAAAATTTTAATTCAAATAAAGGAGTAAAATATGAAAGATTCAATCAAAAAGGTTGGTACAATATCAAGCGTTATAGCTTTAGCTTCGTTTGTTGTTTATATGCTTTGCTTCATTGCAATTCTTTTTGTGAATGAGCCGTATATTTGGCAGGGCTTAGAGCATTTTATAGAATACGAAAAGACGAGTATTACCGTATTCAAGTATATTGGAATGGCTTGCATGTTGGTTTATTCGCTTGCATTTTTTTCGGCTGTGGCTTGCGTTGGGCTTAGGGTTGATGGGGAGAAAAGACTATATGCGAAACTATCGCAAGGCAATGCAATAGCGTTTATGATTTGCGTATGTATTGCGTATTTCGTGCAATTAACCGCAACCAGAATGCAACTGCTTTCAGGCAATGCAGAGGGCATCTTACAATACACTCAAAGCTATAAGCAATGGTATTCAGCATAGCTACGGGTGTTTCCATGCTAATAGGTTTATTCGGTTACATGGTTAATAGCTTTATCGTTCTGCTAATCTCTATGAACCTTTTGCTGGGCGGCTTTAGCTTCGGACTTGTTATTTGCTTACTTGCACATTTCAAAAAGAGCGAATAGGAGTTTTGATTTCTTCCCCTTTGATGCTATAATAAAAAAGATAAACACAAAGGGGAAAATATATGAGCATTATAAAAAATCCTGAACTGTATCCCTTGGGATTACAGAAAATCGAATGGGTTAAACGTTTTATGCCCGTTTTGAACGAGTTGCACAAAAGATACGCAGAAGAAAAGCCATTAGCTGGCTTAAAGGTATCTGTTTGCATTCACTTGGAAGCGAAAACCGCCTATCTTGCCTTGCTACTAAGGGATTTGGGTGCTAGTGTTTGCGTTACAGGCTCGAATCCGCTTTCCACAAAGGACGAAATTTGTGCCGCTTTGTATCATTTGGGAGTAGATGTTTTTGCTATTCATGGAGCGAGCGAGGAAGAATATTATGAGCATATACGCCACACATTAGACTTTTGCCCTCATATAATAATCGATGACGGCGGCGATTTCGTAGAGATGCTAACGAACAATCACGAATTGGCAAAAAACCTAATCGGCGGATGCGAGGAAACGACAACTGGCATTCACAGATTGCGAGTTAGAGAGAGGAATAATGCGCTGAATTTTCCCATGATTGCGGTGAATGACGCTAATTGCAAGCATCTATTTGACAATGTGCATGGTACAGGTCAATCGGTTTGGGATGCGATTATGTTCACTACAAATAATATGGTGTCGGGGCGAACCATTGTGGTTGCCGGCTACGGTTTTTGTTCAAGGGGCATTGCAAACAGGGCAAAGGGCTTGGGCGCAAATGTAATCGTTACCGAGGTGAATCCGTTTAGGGCTTTGGAAGCCGCTATGGACGGATTTCGTGTTATGAAGATGGATGATGCTGCACCCTTAGGCGATATTTTTGTTTGTGCAACAGGCTGTAATGATGTAATCAACAAGTCCCATTTTGATTTGATGAAAGACGATTGTATGTTAGCCAACGCAGGGCATTTTGATGTTGAGATAAACAAGGTCGATTTGAAATCTATGTCTGTAAAGGTTGAAGAAAGCAAGCCATTTATCGAAACATACACGCTAAAATCGGGCAAGCGAATCAACCTATTGGCAGATGGCTGGCTTGTGAATATCGTAGCAGGAAACGGACACCCAGCAGAGATTATGGATATGTCCTTCGCCATTCAAACGCTTTGTGTGTTGCATTTGGCGAAGCATGGCAAGGGCTTACAAAACAAGCTGTACGATGTTCCAAGGGAGATTGACTACGATGTTGCTATGATAAAATTGAATGCAATGGGATTAGGTTTAGACGAGCTAACAGACGAGCAAAAGGAATATTTGGGAATGTGATTTATGGAGGAAATATGAATACCGCCCTTAGCGATATTGAAAGATATTTAGAAAACTGGCAGGCAATATTAAGGTTGCAGGATTGGGATATTAAACTGTATCCGGTGGATAAGGAATGGCGAAAAACCGGGGATATAAAAATAGATGCAGACGATAGGACCGCTGTTTTACTCGTTAACGTATATAACCCTAAGCGGTCAAACCTTGAAGAATTGATAATTCATGAGCTTCTGCACTTAAAGCTATGGGGAATGGACCAAATGATTGATTCCTTGTTGGGTTGCGTGTATGGGTCAGACGAGCAAGACCAAAAGCGTGAATTTGCATATACACAGTTCATGACACTACTAGAATCAACCGTAAACGACCTTGCAAAGAGCTTTTTATCGCAGGGCGGAGAGGATAAAGCTATTTCTTTCGGAAGAGTTATGAAAGAAGTAGAGCAAGAGCTTTCCTAAACATTCAAATATTTACGAAACGCAGGGAAACATAACCCTGCTTTTTTTATGTTCACAAAAAGTTCACAAAAATATACTTGCCATTTAGTCAAATATACTTGACATAAGCTTTTTGATGTGCTAATATACTACTATGGAGAGGAAAACTAATGGGGCGGGCGTAAAAAATCTGAAATTAAAATCTGCTCGGGCGCAAAAGGATATGTCGCAAGAGCAGCTGGCAATTTCAATAGGTGTGTCGAGGCAGACAATTAACATGATAGAAAAGGGCAATTTTAATCCCTCACTGTCATTGTGTTTAAGCATCTGTCATACGCTCGGCAAAACGTTAGACGAAATATTTTGGAACGGGGAGCTCGAAGCATGAAGCAAAAATACTTTCATCTTTTTTCGATAATGAAAAGTAATCTTGCCGTAAATGACGAGCGCATAGCCAACGAACGCACGAAGCTAAGCCTAAGAATGCTAAGGCTGATTCAGTTCATAGTAGTTGGAGTTCAGTTGCTTGGTTTGATTGTAGGAGTAATTAAACCACATAATGGCTACTTTGCGGTTCCAATGTATATTTACTTTCTGATTCTCCTACCATTTATAGTTGAGCCGCTATATGCCTGCGCTAAGGGTTCAATAGGAGCACAAAGATACGATGCTGTGTTCTTCTTGGTTGGCATATTAGAGTTTGGGTACTTCGCAATGGAAGCAGTTAGACTCTTTAAGGTTGACCTTATTTGGATGATTGTAGCACTACTACTTGGAATGGTGCTATACTACTTAGCTTGTGTGTTTCTGTATTATCTATACATGAAGCGCAACATAAGCGAAGAATAACTATGCAAACACTTTTTCATAAACACAAGTAATTAGACTTGTGGCCTCCTGTTTTTACCCGCTTGAGCATCGTAGGTGTTCAAGCGGGGTTTTGGTTATTGGGGGTAAATTGTTAGGGGTTTAATTATTTGAAAAGCAACTCTGCCGCAGCGTAAAATTCTTCGTCAACCTCTTTTCGGGATAATGCATTATCGAGTTCTACGGCTATTATATCAACACCCGATAGTGCAACCATTTTTCCATATTGCTTTTCAACTGCCATTTGACCTGCCTTTACTCCCAATCTATAGCCTAAAACTCTGTCAAATGCTGTGGGTGCGCCGCCCCTTTGGATATGCCCTAAAACAACATATCTACATTCGTATTTTCTGCATTCGTCTGGGAGGGTATCATCGCTACGCATTTCCTTTTCAATCATGTCGGCAAGCTCTTTCGCAAGTCCTTTTTCGGAAAGACTTTTGTTGCCGAACTGGTCAACATCGAGATTTTTTTCATCGTCATGGCTTAGCTCAAAGCCCTCTGCAACGGTAATAATCGTGTAGTTTTCGCCATGTAAATGTCTTGACTTCACAAGCCGCATAATCTCATCGAATGTTTTCGGATATTCGGGAATGAGTATCAAATGCGAGTTTGCGGCAACCCCTGCCTGCAAGGCGATATGCCCCGTATGCCTGCCCATGCACTCTACCACGATACAGCGAGAATGTGATTCTGCCGTGGTATGTAACCTGTCAATACATTCCATTGCAATATTAGAGGCGGTGTCAAAGCCGAAAGTATAATCGGTGCAAGACAAGTCATTGTCTATGGTTTTCGGAACGCCTATTACATTCAAGCCCATTTTTCGAAGACTGTTTGCAACTCCCAAGGTATCATCGCCGCCAACCGCAATCAGACCCTCTATTCCCAACTGTGCCATACGCATACGAACGGTTTCGGGACCGTCTTCGCCCTTCATTATGTTTGTGCGAGATGAGCCTAAAATCGTGCCGCCCTCGGTTTGAATGCCCTCTACATCGGCATAGCTTAGGTTTCTGCCCTCGCCTGTAAGTGCACCACGCCAACCGTCATGCAAGCCGTAAACCTGCACGCCTGTGCTTAAACAGCTTTCAACAGCACCACGAATAACAGCGTTCAATCCGGGGCAATCTCCCCCGCCTGTTAAAATTCCTACTCTTCTTGGTCTATACATAGCTTCCCCTTTTTATAACTTCAATTATTATATCAAATTTCTCGACTTTAATTCTGCAATAACCTGCTTGGATATCTTAGTTGCACTTTTCATAACGCCGTTTTCCATGCACTGTATTACTATTATGTTTCCATAGCGGTTTGCGCATTCTATGTACATATTTCTTGCCTGCTGTTGTATAAATTTCGAATCCTCATAGACATCCTTTTTGTCGCCCAAATAATCTCTTTTGCCCTTTTTTGAAAGGTTGGACTTTGCAGAGCCCTCGTCAACATCGAAAAAAATATAGGCATCGGCTTTTGGGATATTTAATATTTCGTGTTCAAGCTGAAAAATCCAATCGGCTATCTCCCATTTGTTTTCTTGGCGAATGCTTTGATAGACAACATTCGACAAGGTATAGCGATTTATTATTAGATAGTCTTCTTTTGGCTCGTATCCTTGCATATTAACAAGCCTGTCGGTTGCGAACCATAGCGCCATGCTTTTTGAGTCCATTTCGTTGGCAGAAACATTGGCGCTGTTTGATAAAAACATGCCGATTTCTTGCCCAATAAATCCGTCATATACGGGAAAATCCATAGTTTTTACGCTTGCGCCCGTCTGTTTTAAGTGCTCGCACAGATATTTGAATTGAACGGTTTTACCGCTTCCGTCAATTCCCTCTAATGCAATTATTTTTTGAGTAACCATATCTATCCCCTTTTGTGATTATATGATTATAGCATAGTTTGGGGTAAGTGAAAAGGTAAAAAAGTTTATGTTGCTTGCCTTGCGCCGCACTCGTTACAAAATTTAACTCCTGTAATAAGCCTTGCACCGCAACTTGCGCAGAATCGGGCTGTATTGCTTGAAATGGGTTCTGAGGGTGCTTTTTCGATTTTGTCGAGCAAGGATTTTTTCCAACTTTCAAGCGAGCGGTGAATCGCTCTGCCTAAAAAACGCTTTCTTAGCTGTTGAATTGCAGGTGTTCTTTCAATTAAAATTCTTTGAGCTTGCGTGGCTTCAGCTTTTATCGCTTCTTCCGAAATCGAAAACACTTCCCTATGTAG
>JAAZFD010000346.1 GCA_012511925.1 Clostridiales bacterium | reverse complement strand
GATTGTGATTCCACGCTCTCTCTCTTCCGGAGCCTTATCGATATTATCGAATGCTACGAACTCACCAAGACCCAGTCTCTCATGAAGAGTCTTTGTGATAGCGGCTGTTAATGTTGTCTTACCATGGTCAACGTGTCCGATGGTACCGATGTTTACGTGTGGCTTATTTCTTTCAAATTTCGCCTTTGCCATTGTTGTGTCCTCCAAAAAATTTAGTTTTATAACTATAAAGCGCTTATCATGGCATGCAAAAAGTTTGGGTTTGCTGGAGCGGGTGATGGGAATCGAACCCACATTATCGGCTTGGGAAGCCGACGCTCTGCCACTGAGCTACACCCGCACGGTGCCGCGCCTGAATTTGACGCTATTTACCGTTTGCACACCGGGTGCGCTTACGCCTTAAACATCCCGCCAATGACTAAAAAAGCCACCGATTCTTTCAACAAACCATAATTCCTGCAATTATAGCCACTATATTGTAATGCGAGTAAAATTGTTTGTCAACTGAATAATTGAAAATATTATTTTTGGTGGCGGAAAAATAGAAGTAACACTCCATGTTACAATCAAATAATTTTAGGCTAATCTAATTTTGGATGTTGAAATAGCCTACGCCCCAACACCAACCATGGAAACTCGCCAAATCTTAAACCTAAGGCTGTGTGACTATCTCTTTCTCTTTTCCATAGATTTCAAATATTCCGTAGTTCCCACTCTCTGACCAATCCTCATTTAGATATTTTACCATATAATCATAAGCGGATTGACAATCATGAAACAGACCGTTTTTGTTTAGCTTTGCAAAATCCTCGGCAAATAGCGTTCCCTCTGCATCGCAACCATGCCACTTGCATATAAACATGCAATCACAGATTATTGAAAATGCGCCATCATACTCTGGAGCATAGGTAATGTCAAAGCCAAGAAAGCCGTACCCAGAAGGTGCCTTTTCAATTGAACCACTGTTTTTCGCCCACACCAGTTCATAAACAGCCTTACTTTGAAGCGAATTTAGATAAGCGTTTGCATCGGTTTCATCTATAATAGGTTCATTAAAGAAAACGCCTTTTTCGATTTTTTCTCTTAGTGTTTTTTGATTGTCATTAAAAACTGCTTTTCGCAGTTCGAATATTGAAGGTCCTCTGCGGTCAAGTCCAAGATATACGTGTTCCGGCTCGTCGAAAAAAGGCAAGCCGTAAATATGTAACGGTGATTTCCTAAAGCGTGGCAGTTCCTCTTTATACGCAACATCGTATTTTCTGACTATTGAAAACTGCGAGGGAAAGTTACGAATACGCTCAACAATAATTCCCGTGTTATAGCATTCATATTCAATCATTATGTTACCCCCTACGCCCCAAACACCAACCAAACCAACACATACGCACTTGAAACCGCTACCAAAGTATAAGGCACGCTAATTTTCATAAACTGAGAGTTCGAAACCTCAAAGCCCTCTTTTCTAAGCATTCCGATTCCTGCAATATTAGCAGATGCGCCTATCGGGGTAAGGTTGCCGCCAAGCGTTGCACCGCAAAGCAGTCCGAAATAAAATACGGTTGGGTTTACATTCATCAAAGAGCCAAGCGAAGCCACAACAGGAAGCATAGTAGCAACGTAAGGAATATTGTCAATAAACGCAGAAATCAGCACAGATGCCCAAACGATTATTGAGTACATTCCGAAAACGCTGTTGCCGCCTAAGTAGAATATAAAATCGGCAAGCCAACTTATCATGCCTGCGCTGTTTATTCCTGCAATTACGATAAAGAGGGAAGCCAATAGCACGATTGTTTGCCAGTCAAGCGCTTTTATGGCATCTAAGGCTACATTGTTTTCCTTGTGCGAAATGCTTTCGATTGCTATTCCAATAATAAACATAGAAACGCAAATTATTCCGTTGATATTGTCCACTACCCATGTTGGCAGAAAATCGTTAAGCGGCAACAACGAAGCCACGATTAAAAGCAAGACGGTTCCAACGAGCAAAATGGTAGGAACATAGTTCTGCACCTGAGTTAGCGGTTGACGTGCAAGCGGCTTATTGTTTTTTCGAAACACAAAAAGCAAGGTTAAGGTTGCCAAAAGTAGTCCTATTTGGTTTATGAAGAAAAGCCCCATTTTGCCGTCATAAGCGAAAAAGTCGAGGAAATTCATTCCCATTGCGCCGCCGAGCATTATCGAGGTAGTATCGCCAACCAATGTAGCCGCGCCCTCAAGGTTTGAAGCGATTGAAATTGCTATTACGCTTGGAATAGGCGAAGTGCCTAATTTCTTGCTTATTGTGATTGCAATAGGTGCAACCATAAGAACAGTAGCTACGTTGTCAACAAAAGCGGATATGATTCCTGCGAACACAGAAAGAGCGATTATTGCCCACTTTTCGTTAGGGACTTTGTTGATAATCATATCGGCAAGCCTTGCAGGCATTTTGGAGGAAATGAACAGGGCAACCGTTCCCATAGTTCCTGCAATCATAAGCAATACGTTCCAATTAACAGCAGGTAGAACCTCGCCCAAGGGCAGTATTCCAGACACTACGAATGTAGCGGCGCCTATTGCGGCTACAAGCCAACGCCATTTTGGCAGGGCTATCATGAATACATAGACGGCTAAAAAGAGTATGAGCGCAGGTAGCATTTGGGGGGTGAGTGTGGGCATATTTCTCCTTATTTAATCAAATATTTGTTTATTTGCCAACGAAAATTATATCACTTCTAAGCATAATTGCCAATAGAAAAGATGCCGCCACTTTATCTCTTCTCTTATTTATTTTTGCCTTGCGTCAAGCAAGGTTACCGCTTCTCTTATCTCTTCTCTCTTCTCTCTTCTCTCTTATCTTAATTATTATTGCCTTGCGTCAAGCAAGGCTACCACTTCTCTTATCTCTTCTCTCTTATCTCTTCTCTTAATTATATTTGCCTTGCGTCTAGCAAGGCTACCGATTCTCTTATCTCTTATCTCTTATCTTTTATCTGGAAAAAGTCGCCGTAGACAAGAGAAGAGAGAAAAGAGAAAAGAGAAAAAATAAAAGTACAAAAAGAAAAGCTACACTGTCGTGCGACTTTTTCTTTTTGGTGGAGATGAGGGGATTCGATTTCGGTCATCGCCATCGCTTAGCTTGCGTTCCACGCTACGCTAATCTGGCTGACACGAAATCCCGGGAGCTAAAAACAGTTCACTGGACTGTTTTTTTTACGCTCCTTTCGAATCCCTTGCTTATTGCAAAAAATTACCCTCCGTATCGGGAGGGTGATTTTTTGGCAAAGGACACGAGTTTGATACAAAATGCACCCGGTAACCTTATTCCCGTTTGTCGGGTGAACACCCTTGCCTTTTTCCGTTTGCTTTGTGCGACTTCCGTTTGTCGGGTGAACACCCTCGGCGTTATCCGTTCGTTCTGTGTGCCGAGAGTACATGACTTGTTATTTTATCATGCTTCAAATTCTTTTCTCTTAGTTTTTGGGAGCAGGCGCCTTCACAACAATTAACTCCAAGGTTTCATCGTGCAAATTTTTTACATTCATTTTGGTTTGGAATGGAATTTTTAGAAGCGTACCGGCTTCGTATTCGTGTATATCCTGGTCGTTCAAGCCGATTGAGAGCGTTCCGCGAACTACGGTCATGTATACGTTTGAATTGGAAAGATGCTCGGGTAACCCTTCGTTTTTGTTAAATACCATATGCAGATAGTGCACGTTTTCATCGAATATGACTTTTTCTACCGCCTTTTCATTATCCCTTGATAGTTTAAATATCTGTTCAACCATTACGGTTTACCTCCTGCTTTTCATATATTGTTCTGTACGCTGTACTTTTTTATTATACCATAGCAAATTACGCATAGTACGTTGTAATTGCAACAGAGTACGTTTTATCATACATGCTTACCGTTGTGAATGGCACTTTTGGGACAAACCTGCCGAAAATTTGTGCATTGATGGCATAATGCGGTGTTTATATCGGCTTTTTAGTTCTCCCGCTGGTGGTTAACGTCAGGCGATTGCCACAGTGAGCGCAGTGGATATCAAGAGATTTTGTTCTACACTTTTTCAGCATTCTGCATGCCGATTAAAGCAGCTCCGATCGCACCATTGAACTGTGGGTAATTTGCTTTATAAATATCACACATCAACTCATCCTCCAGCGCCAGCCGCAGTGCATCATTTTCCGCGCCACCTCCGGTCATCATCACATTACCATCCGATTTATATTTGCG
>JAAZFD010000345.1 GCA_012511925.1 Clostridiales bacterium | reverse complement strand
CTCCCAATGTAGAGGATACATTGATGGACGAAAGCTGCAAAAACGTAGTAGAAACCCAACGCAAATATGCCGAAAGTATAAGCAAAAAGCGTACAATCCCATGGGGAATTTCCGAATCGGGTTACTATGCATTCGACCAATCCATGTATTATCAATACCGTGCGTTTGGCGTTCCGAAGTTAGGTGTTTGTCCAATTCGAGAGCGTGAACTCGTAGTAGCCCCTTATGCAACGGTGCTTGCCTTGCTTGTTGAGCCTGCCATAGCTTGCGAGGGTATAAGGCTTTACGATGATAAAATGCAGGGAAGATACGGGCTTTTTGAGGCAATAGACTACACGAACAGTCGTGTTCGCCCCAACGCAGAATATGAAGTTGTAGAAAGCTATATGGCGCATCACCAAGGTATGAGTATATGTGCAATAACGAATGCTTTACGTGATAATATTATTCAAAAACGCTTTTCAAGCATTCCTGAAATAAGAACGGTTATGCTGTTTAGCGAAGAAAAATTACCCTCAAATGCAATTACTCTAAAGGAGTTTGAACGCACAGCTTATGAGGATGACGAAAAATGCGCAAGAAAACTGGATTCAAAGGCAAGGCAAATACGTAGATTTTATAAAACTCCCCAATCACAGCTATTGACTAATGGCGAATACACCACATTTATATGTGATAACGGCGTTGGGTTCTCAAAATGCCGCGATGTATATCTCACAAGGTACAGACCTGATTATATTCGTTCAGACTCTGGGGTTGCAGTATGTATAAAATGTGGTGATGAGGTAGAAGAAATAGCTCCTGCACTATGCCAACAGGAAAACGACGAAGCATTCACGGTTTTTGATAGGCACAGGGTTCAGCTAATAAAAAGAGTCGGCGATATTACCTGCAAGGTTGAAACCTGCGTTTCACCCGATTGTAATGGCGAGATACGGCAAATAACCCTAATAAACCATGGTAACGAGGAAAAAACCGTTGATGTTGGCGTATTCTTAGAGGTTAGCCTTGCATCGCATCAAGAGGATATTTCACACCCTGCCTTTGTTCGTGTAACCGTTAATGCGGAACAGGTAGATGATATGCTTGTTTTCCATAGGCGAGGGACTATAAAAAGAAAGCCCGTTTATATGTACGCTGAATTAAGCGGTGGGAACTCTCGCCCCAGATATGTTACAGACAGGCTTGCCGTTCCCGGTAGAAATAGCAGCTATGTTTCTGCAATGAAGTCGCCACTTTTCATGAGTACGGATGTTACAGCACCCGTTGAACCGGGTATTTGTGCGCGTTCGGAAGTCGTTGTGAAACCAGGTGAATCGGATACGCTGTTATTCGTGATGGGCTTAGCGAAAAGCAGAGAGCAGGCAATTTCCGATTGTCAAGAATTAAGCAACACTACTATGACGCAGATAAAAGACCTTGCTTGGGCAAAAGCCATGAGCGCACTACGCTTTATGAACATTTCAGCAGGCAAGACAGAGCTATTTGAAAAAATGGCGGCATTTGTT
>JAAZFD010000344.1 GCA_012511925.1 Clostridiales bacterium | reverse complement strand
GTGTGGTTTTCAACAAGTTTACCGGCTCACGCGGTAAGGGTGGCTCGAACGATGCAAACGCTGAATACCTGTCTGAAATCAGAAAGATTATGGACGATAACAATGTTAGATTCCAAACAGCCGAGCTTGGCAAGGTTGATGTTGGCGGCGGCGGAACGATTGCCTATATCTCTGCTAACCTCGGTATGCAGGTTATCGACAGCGGTGTGGCAGTATTATGTATGCACGCTCCTTGGGAGATAACAAGCAAGTCGGATATTTACGAAGCTAAGAAGTGCTATGTGGCGTTTTTGAAGGACGCGTAAGACTTAGATCATAACCTTTTAACGGCATGGGGTAACTCGTGCCGTTTTTTTATTAAGAGAATATTATCGCGGCACAAACCCTATACTTTAATAGATATATGCCATGTTTGGCTTCCGTTTTTCATCTTGTTAAGCAATACTTAGATATGCGCGATGAAACATAATATAAACATAACAGTGGGTTGCGTTTTGCTTGAGTTCGTGCTATAATGTTAAGTGGGATATTTGTATAAATAAAAGGGAGCGACGTGAATGAAAACCATTGCAAAACCATTTGTAAAATGGGCGGGTGGCAAGTCGCAAATACTTGATGACATTCGCGCTAAATACCCTGCGGAATTGGGTAAAGGTATAACTAGATATGCAGAACCGTTTGTTGGCGGCGGTGCGGTCTTATTTGATATTCTTAATCGCTACACTCTTGAATCTGTTTATATAAGCGATATTAACAGGGAGTTGATAACTGCATATACAGTTATCCGTGACAATGCGGATGCACTTATAGATTCGTTATACATAATGCAATGTGACTATTGGCAAGCTAATGAAGAAACCCGAAAGATTTATTACTATGCAAAGCGTGAAAGGTTCAATACATTAAAGACCGAACAAAGCAATAACATAGAAATTGCCGCACTGTTTATATTCTTAAATCGCACTTGTTTTAATGGGCTGTACCGTGTCAATGCGAAAGGTGGCTATAACGTTCCTATGGGTGCCTATAAAAAGCCCTCTATTTGTGACACAGAAAATATACTGGCTGTTTCCGCTTGTTTGCAAGGCGTTCAAATCGTCTGCGATGATTATCAAAAGTCACGCGAATTCATAGACAACAAAACGCTTGCGTATTTTGATCCTCCTTATCGTCCGCTGACGCAAACATCAAGTTTTACCGCTTACGCACAAGACGGTTTTGGGGATAGTGAGCAAGCAGAATTAGCCCGGTTCATAGACGAACTGAGCGACAAGGGTGCTTTTGTGGTTGCCAGTAATTCAGATCCTAAAAACACGAACGCCGACGATGATTTCTTCGATAGACTCTACAGCAAACATACAATATCACGAATCAGTGCAAACCGTATGATCAATTCGTCTGCAAGCGGACGTGGTAAAAAAAGCGAGTTGCTTATAGCAAGCTATTAAACATAAGGGGGGGTACTATGAAAGAAAATGATAGAAAACCTAACATTCAGTCAAGTGGATATAATGGCAGCGAACCCACGCGCGTATGCCCAAAATGCGGAATTGAGAAGCCGTTAAGCGATTTCGGTTTCCGTGATATGGGTTCAAAACAAAACAATCAAGTTCGAAACCAGTCTTGGTGTAAAAATTGTAGATAGCAGAGGAAATATTATGCGAGATTTTGCTGAATGGCTTTCACGCTTTAAAGATAGCATATCAGACTATGCCTATTACGCCGACTTTGCAAAGGTACACCGCAATGTTGATGCGATTAAGGTAGAGTTGAATATACTCAATTCTTTAATAGGCTCGCAACACATAGAGAAAGATTTTGACGACATACTTGCACAATATCCGCAAGTGCTGAGGTGTATTCCCTTGTTGCTTGCTGTCCGTGCGAATGAAATATATGCGATAGATGGCGACGGGGAATATCTCTTTTCATTTCGTCAGATGAATTATTCCACGGAAGATTACAAGATGTTCATGCGGAAAACGGGTTTGTTTAATCTGCTTGAAAAGCATATCATTAGTAGCCTTGTGGATTATGCGACGGGTGTTGAAACTGGGCTTAATAGCAACGGACGCAAAAACCGGGGCGGGCATTTAATGGAGAACCTCGTTGAAAGCTATTTGAAAAAAGCAGGTTTAATCCTTGACGAAACATATTTTAAAGAAATGACACGCACTGCTATTGAAGCTAAATGGTTAATTGACTTGTCTGAAATATCAAATCAAGGCAAGTCGGAGAAGCGGTTTGATTTTGTTGTAAAAACCGCAAATACTATTTATGCTATTGAAACGAATTTTTACAGTGTTGGCGGTTCTAAACTTAATGAAACCGCTCGTAGTTATAAAAACCTTGCGCAAGAAGCCTCAAGAATACCCGGCTTTGTGTTCGTGTGGTTCACCGACGGACGAGGCTGGAATAGTGCGCGGCATAACCTTGAAGAAACTTTTGATGTTGTTGAACATGTTTACAATATTGATGATATGGAAAACGGGATTATGCGTAGGATTTTTGTATGAGTGTAAAACGGTGGGAACCAGAAAACTTTGAACTTGAAATGAATACAGTGTGGAGTTTCCCAGAACGAGGCAACTGGGCGACGCAGGACGCAAAATATCGGGGTAATTGGTCTCCATATATACCCCGTAATTTAATTCTACGTTACTCTGCTCCTGGTGATTTTGTGCTTGATCAATTTGCTGGCGGTGGCACGACACTTGTTGAAGCTAAACTATTGGGGCGCGACAGTTTAGGTGTTGACATTAACCCAGTAGCATTGAGGCTTTGTCATGAAAAAACAGATTTTGAATACCAAGGTGCAGGATGTGTAACAATCAAGCAGGGAGATGCCTGCAATTTAGATTTCGTGAATAAAGACAGTGTTGATTTTATATGCACTCACCCGCCGTATGCTGATATAATCAATTACAGCGACGATATAAGCGGCGATTTATCGCTGCTAAAAGTAAAAGATTTTTTGAATGCAATGGAAAGCGTCGCGGCTGAATGTTTCCGCGTGTTGAAGCCTGGTAAGTTCTGCGCAATCCTTATGGGCGATACCCGCAAAAAGGGCTGTGTTATTCCTATGAGTTTTGAAGTGATGTGTATTTTCCAAAATGCTGGCTTTACGCTTAAAGAGTTGATTATCAAAGAACAACATAACTGCAAGGCAACGGGTTATTGGAGAACAAACAGTATCAAGTATAATTTTCTGCTTTTAGCACATGAGTATTTGTTTGTGTTTAGAAAATAGCTCTTTTGCGCTCTCAATTTTTCAATACCGCATTACCCCCATATACCCCTAAAATG
>JAAZFD010000343.1 GCA_012511925.1 Clostridiales bacterium | reverse complement strand
CATTTCACCATAATCTTTTACTGTGATTTTTACCTTGTTGCTCATAAAATCTCCTTCATGTTTTTCTGTTATTATAGCCCTTTAGTAAATATTTGCAAGCATTATGGAGGATTTACCTCGCCATTGCTTTTTGGATAAACAGAAACAATCTCTGTGTTTTGATAATAATGCGTTAGTATCTCCTCGTATTTGTTGCCGCCTTGTGCCATGGCATTTGCTCCTGCTTGGCTCATTCCTACTCCATGGCCAAAGCCGATGGTAGAGATAATCACCTTATCGTTTTCAAACTTTAACGAAAAGTTTGCGCTGTAAAGTCCTAAGGTGTTCCTCAAATCCCTGCCTGTGCAAGTGGTATCGCCGATTTTTAATGTTTTTACCCTACCTGTTGGATAACGCTCTAATATTTTAAGTTGATTGCTTAGCTTATCCTTTTCTAACTTCGCATTCGGGAAGCTTTCGTTAATCTTTTTTGCCACATAATCGGAGTTCATAACTTCTGTGTCAGCAAAGTGGGTGTGAAATTCTTCGTTTGGGCTATCCACACTTACCAAGTACGGCAAAGGGTCGGAAAACACATTTTCGCTGTTTTCAGTTACTCCGCCCGACGATGCGTGAAAAAGTGCTAATATGGGCTCACCTTGATATGATATAATTTGACCCTTTGTTGCTTTAACCGCTTCGTAAACCTTTGAAGCGTATCTGCTTGCACTACTCCCCCACCTTTCGAAAAGACCTTCAATATTGTTGAATGCTTGACAGCAACCGCTATCCGTGCAAACATCCGATAAACCCTTTTTACAGGGTTTGGAATTTGCAAACAACTCATTGATATGAGTTACGGCATAAGTGCGAGCGGCTATCGACTGCGCTTTTATAGCTTCCAACTCATAAGAAGCAGGGATTTCTGCCGCTGTAACGCAAAAAACGTATTCCTCAAGTCCCATATTAACTACTTTGTTGTTCTTCACATCAAAAACGCTAACAGTAACGACTTCATCAAATACAATATCTTCTGGCTTAAGCCTTTCTCCTGTAATCTGATTGATTATTTGGGGAGGCAAAACTGCAAAGATAATTCCCCTCACCATTATCACAGTTAATGAAAAGGTGAGAATGATTATAATGATTTTCTTTATATTCAATCTACTTAACATACATTATTGTATAGCTTTTAATGAGCAATTATAACGCTTGGGTCGTTAAAAAGTTGAACACCAAGCCCCCTACATGCATAAAGCTATCCACAGTACCAAGAGGCATAGCTCCTGTCATGCGCTTGTTATATACAAGTATTGGAATATACTCGCGCGTATGGTCAGTTCCTGGGAATGTTGGGTCGCAACCATGGTCGGCTGTGATTATCAACAAGTCATTATCCTTCATTGCTGATATAACCTCTGGCAACCTATAATCAAAGTATTCCAAAGCGTTTCTGTAGCCCTCGTAATCGTTGCGATGACCATAAAGCATATCGAAATCAACAAGGTTAGTAAATATAAAATCTCCCTCGTCTGATTTTAGGTATCGAATAGTCGCATCTATGCTGCCCTTATTGTTTTTTGAATGCTCTGCAATGGCAACTCCCCTGCCCGCAAAAATATCATCGATTTTTCCAACACCAACAGTTACATATCCCATTTGTAAGAGTTTATCCAAAACGGTTGTACTTGGTGGCTCAACTGAGTAATCTCGCCTATTAGGTGTACGTGTGTAGCCGCTTTCAGAATTGCCAACAAAGGGTCTTGCAATCACTCTTGCGATATTATAGCCGCCTTCATCTATTAGTTCTCGCGCGATTTTGCACATCATGTATAGGCGTTCCAATGAAACGGTGTTCTCATGAGCCGCTATCTGCAACACGCTATCAGCAGAGGTATAGACAATAGGAAAGCCTGTTTTTTGATGTTCTGCGCCCAACACTTGAATTATCTCTGTGCCCGATGCAGCATAATTACCGAGTGTTTTTGAGCCTATGCGATTCTCAAACTCTTCAATCAATTCGGCAGGGAAGCCGTTTTCGGTGTAAGTTTTGAATCCTTTTTCCGATATTACCCCCATTAGTTCCCAATGACCGCTCGTTGTGTCCTTGCCGCTACTCTTTTCAGCCGCTCTCCCGAATGCGCCGATAATTTTGCCATCAAACTTCGGAAGCCTTGAATCTTCGATTTCGGATAGCCCCATTGAGTACATATTCGGCAAGTCAAGTCCGCCGCTAATTTTGTAGATATTACCCAAAGTATGCGCCCCGGTATCAGAAAACAAATGGGCATCAGGTAATGCACCAATGCCAACGCTATCGAGGACTATTAAAACAACTCTTCTTTTCATATTGCATACCTCCGCTAATATTTTACATTAAATTTTATAGAATTGCACGTATTAGAATGGGTGCAATTACACCCTCTATTATAATTCCCAAAGCAATAGCTAATAAGCAAGGGCGAATCGTTTGAAAGTATAGAGTGTTTATGCTTTTTGTTTGTGCTCTATTTTGAAAAAAGTTTTTAAATCGAATAGACCATTCGCTAAGCGATACCAAAGAGAGAATAAAATGTGCATACAAAAGCACCATATTTGGTATGACGATGCTTACAATAAAGGACAAAAATCCATTACCCATAGCTAAAACCGCACAAGCTGAAAACCCTAGAATGAAGCCTTTTATCAATATTGCAGCCATAAGGGGAATTATACCCATAATCCATATTGCACACATTATTGAAACAGCTATCATAAGGATATTGAATGTAGTTGAAACCAAAATCGCTTTAATAATGGATGCGCCAAAAAATGCTTTAGACGCTTCACCCGAAATTCCGAATGTAGAAATTCCAGCAATTATTCCTACAAGCATAAGAAACGCTATAAAGCCTACGCTAAAAGCGCTTATTTTGTATGTATCGTTAATAAGCCTAATTCTGCTTCGCCTAATTATGCCTTGATTAATGAGTGAATCATCCAGTCTTGCTCTACGCATTTATCGCCTGTCCACCTGCCTTGAAATTTTAAATACCCGATAATAAGCATATGCAAAACAAATTTCATTAAAAACATTATGCTAATTTTAGCATTTTACTTCGCATATGCTGTCCTAACATCGAGATGAATTCACGAACCTCCGGCTTGCCCTTTTCTTCGTCTATTGTATAGCCAAAAAGCTCTTGCTGAGTGTTTATATCGCCACTGTTCCATGCCGTTTCTATTGCATAGCGCATAGAGCGGTCGATATTTACACGTGATGAGTTAAAGATTTTCTCCATTTTGGGAAATACATCCCATTTTAACGTAGCCCGAGGAGAAAAAGTAAAATAAGTTACCGCAAAACGCAAGTAGTTAAAGCCTTGTAAATGCATTCCTATTCCAACATCACGCAGTAAAACCCCTGCACATAGCTCCATTTGCTTGAAATAGCTATCATAGAAGTTTAGCGAATCCTGCACAATTTCGTTGGATTCGGGTTGCGTTGTCATTTGCTCAATAATCCTTTTGATAATGACTTCGCCAGGGATAGGTTCAACAAATGCAAACGATAAATATTGCTCTAATACAATCGCTGCTTCATCCTTTGAGAATGCATCTCCTAATATGTATAGCTTTGCACTGACAGAATTGTGCGAATACAATGAGTGAAGCACTTCTATATTGCTTGATGAGTTCGTTACGTTCGCCAATATACAATCTGCCTGTTGAATTTTCTCTGCGTTTAGTGAAGCAAAATCTCTCACATGAGGTAGCATAAATATTTGCTTTTGAGCTGATGCTGCTTCACAAATGCGGGCATACGTATATGGACGCTCGTCTATGATTTGTAGTTTAATTACATTAGTGTTCTCCATAAATATAGAATAACCTT
>JAAZFD010000342.1 GCA_012511925.1 Clostridiales bacterium | reverse complement strand
GCTATGGGTATTCCGCAAGAACGCAAGGATTGTGTAATTCGTTTTAGCCTCTGTTCAAATACTACTTTGCAAGAAATTGACCAAGTTTCCGATGTGATAAACAACGTTGTAGCTTCGCTTAGAAAGTTTCAAAGGCGATAAAATCTTGTATGATTGCTTTTAATTGTTGTTTGTAATCATCATCGCCCATAGAATAGAAGTGGCTGGCAATCAAAACATAAAAATACCTAAATGTTTTTTCGTTATAGCTTTGCTTTGAGGAATAGCCAGATAAGAACTTATTGTGCTCCTTAGCGGTTTTCAAAAATCGTTGACTGGGGCGCAATACTATTGCCCATGCCATATCGAATTCACGAATTCCAATGCCGGATAGCTCATAGTCGAGAACACAAGAGATTTTCTTGTCCTTCCAAAGAATATTAGCATAGTGAAAATCGCCATGCACAAAGCATTTAGAACAATTTTGTGGCTTGTTGCTGTTCAAAAACTCGCCAACATCCTCTAATCCGTGTTTAGAGAAATACTCGTTATCAGGAATTTCAAAGAATCGCCTGTGCTTAACAGGCTTTGCGGAAATATTTGATTGATGGAACAAACCTAATGTTTCGCCATAGTGGTACAAATAGTCCATTGACTCAAAATTTTTGTTATCCCCTACGATTGTGGAAAGTCTAACACCCTTGGCTTCCCTTGTAATAATGTACTTAGGAGCAACAAGCGAATACTCAATTATTGTAGGTGTAAACGGAAAATCCAAATCCATAAGTGTTTCAATCTCGTTTTCTATGTCCGCACCTATTTGACGCTCAACCTTGATAAATGCGTTTAATCTTTCGCCCTCGTACTCGCCCTCTACATAGAACACATCGTTGCCTGCGTGAGGGTAGCCCAAAATATTTATCAGCTTAAAATGCTTGAAGTTGATAGTATAAGGGTCGATTGTTTCTCGCCATTTTGTTGGTTGCATTAGCATATCCTCGGCAACAGCTCGCCAACAGGCATACGAATAATGCGCTTTGAACCTAATTTTGTAACTGCATAAGCGTTCCCGCTGCCACGAACAACCTCGCCAATTTCGCAAGCGGTTTCACCGTACTTTTCTTTTCTTAAAGCGTTTACAACCAAGCCGCTATATTTTTTCTTTACTGCAAACAGCAAAACGCCCTCATTTGCAATGTGCAGTAAATCAAGCCCCATCAAATCGCAAGCCACAGAAACTGCATTGTTCTTTGGAATTTTCTCATCATGCACCGCAATATCAATGTCTTTGGTAGTCCACTCGCAAAGCGTTTGTGCAACACCGCCCCTTGTGGGGTCTCGCATTGCATGAATTTCAGGACAAACCCTCATAGCCGCTTGAACCAAAAAATTCAGTGGTGCAACATCGCTTTTTATAGGTGGCGTAAACTCCAAATCATCCCTCGCAGACATAATTGCAATACCATGGTTTCCAATCTGTCCGCTTGAGATAATTACATCGCCAACCTCAATTATTTGTGAAATTGGAACGGAGTCAAACAACCCAATCCCAGCCGTATTTATGTAAATCCCGTCAGCATTGCCCTTTTCAACTACCTTTGTATCGCCTGTAACGATTTTTACATTTGCTTCTTTTGCGGTTGATGCAATGGAAGCGCATATATTTTTCAACATAGAAATCGAAAACCCAGCTTCAATAATCATTCCAATGCTAATGTATTTAGGAATAGCACCGCTTGTGGATAAATCGTTCACAGTGCCGCAAATACTAAGCCTGCCTATATCTCCACCGGGAAAGAACAGGGGTGAAACGCAATAGCTATCCGTAGTAAAGGCTAATTTTTCAGCGCCAGAACAAATTGCCGAATCCGTAAGCCTGTCTAAATATTCGTTTGAATACGCAGGGAGAAATACGCTTTCTATCAACTCCTTGTATGCTTTTCCGCCCGAGCCATGCGCAAGTGTAATATAATCAGACATTTTCGACCTCCAAACGATATTTATAATACGAAGCACAGTTCCCCTCAAATGACACCATGCAAGCACCAATAGGGGAGTAGGGTGTGCAAGCATTTCCGAACAATGTGCAGTTTATAGGCTTTTTCTTGCCTGTAAGAATTTCTCCGCAAATACAAACGGTAGGCTTTGAACTGCTATTTGCTTGCATCTCAAAGTACTTTGAAGCATCAAACTCGAAATAATCGCTGTTTATTTTCAAACCACTATTATCAATTACCCCAAGCCCTCGCCAAGTTGCGTTTGACGGCTCAAATACCTTTTGCATAAGCGAAATTGCTACCTCGT
>JAAZFD010000341.1 GCA_012511925.1 Clostridiales bacterium | reverse complement strand
CTTTGCAATGATATTATTTTTTACGAAAAATAGTTTGGCACACAAGGGTACACACTTAACCTTAGAGTATGATATGTGATTGTTGGCTGGCGCGCACTAGTCGCCCCTACATTCGGGTGGTAGTAAACCCAACTGATATTGCATACCAAAAATAAGTATTACTTTGCTTTTGAGCAAGCAGTAAGTAGGGGTGTTGGGGACAACGCCCTACAAATTCGCTTAACGTGCCCTATTTCCTACATCATATCATTCGGATTTATTTCAATCGAATACAAATGCTTCATATCGCAAGTGTCTGAATAGGCATAAATAGCCTTGATTAGCTTAGATGTGTGCTTGGTTCTCGCAAGTTTTATCAAAACCTGCTGGCGGTACTTTTCCTTGATTCGCTTAATAGGCGCAGGCATGGCATACATAAACAAAATCTCAGAGCAATCTGCCGAATTGGCTAACAGCGTTTCGCAAAGCGTAGCATAGCAAGCATCGGCAAAGGCTTGTGATTCCGCAAATAGAATTTCCTGCTCATCGCCCGTAAATAGTATTCGCACAAACAATGAAAATGGCGGATAAAGTGAGTTTGCTCTCTCATGTATTGCCGCCTCGTAAAAGTTCTTATAATCGTGCTGGACAGCCAACTTGATAATGTTGTTTTCGGGAGTGTTGGTTTGAATTACAACGCTGCCTACCTTCTCCGCCCTGCCTGCCCTGCCTGCAACCTGCGTTATAAGCGAAAAGGCACGCTCGGTATTCCTGTAATCGGGAATGTTAAGCATACAATCCGCTAAAACAATTCCAACCAAAGTAACATTTGGAAAATCCAAACCCTTTGCAATCATTTGAGTTCCAATTAAAACCTGCGCTTGCTTTGATGCGAATGCGCCTAAAATATCAGCGTGTGAATCCTTGCCCCTTGTTGAGTCTGCGTCCATTCGTAAGTATTTAGTGTTCGGAAAAAGGCTAATAAACTCCTCTTGCACCTGTTGTGTACCAATCCCCATGTATTTTAGATAAGGCTTGCTGCATTTTGGACAGGTTTTAGGAATGCGTTGCTCGATTCCGCAATAATGGCATTTTAGCGAGTTGTCCTGCTTGTGATAGGTTAACGAAACATCGCAGTCGGGACACATTATAACCTCTCCGCAAGCCCTGCACATAACAAAGCTCGAATAGCCTCGCCTGTTCACGAATAAAATTGCCTGCTCGCCTGCATCGATACATTCACGAAGCCTTTCGGTTAATAGTCCGCTGAAAATACTTGTGTTTCCTAAAACAAATTCCTTTCGCATATCCACAATGCTAACTTGGGGTAGGGGCATTAGGTTTACACGATTGTTAAGCTCTAAAAGCTCATATTTGCCCGACTTTGCGTAATAATATGAAGTCAACTTTGGGGTGGCGCTTCCTAAAATAAGCGGTGCGTTTGCGTAGGAACAGCGTCTCTGTGCCACCTCTGATGCGTTGTAGCGTGGTGGGTTTTCGGAAGAATATGAATCCTCATGCTCCTCGTCTATCACAATTATTCCTAAATCGCTTATAGGAGCAAACACCGCAGAACGCGCGCCTACTACCACGCTAACTTGGTTTAGCCGTATTCTTCGCCACTCGTCAAAACGCTCGCCTGCGCTTAGTCGGCTGTGCAAAACTGCAACGGAATCCCCAAACCTGCCTACGAACCTTGCGACCGTTTGGGGCGTTAGTGAAATCTCCGGCACAAGCACGATTGCGCCACGCTTTTTTGACAAAACATACTCGATTGCTTGCATATATACTTCGGTTTTGCCGCTTCCTGTTATGCCGTGCAGCAGAACTGTTTTTTGCTTGCCCTCGTCAATGATTTGGGCAATTCTTTCCAAGGCCGTTTCCTGCTCGGCTGTTAGAACTGGCTTTTCAACGCATTGCGGAGCGATTTGGTTAGGCTTTCTATATACCGTTTCGAACTTCTCAATAACTATTCCGTCCTTCACAAGCGCATTTATGGGAGCATAAGCGTTGGGTACAAGCTCTACAATATCGGCAACCGCAACATTGATTGTGGAATCGGCTAAAAGCTGTATAATATCTTTTTTCTTTGATTGTTTTAGAGCGTTTATGCTTGTCTTATCAAATTCTGGATTTAGATAGATTGTGCGAACCTTTTTCTCCTTAACCCTCATACCTCTTAGCTGTGCAGGAATCATCTGCCGCAATACCTGTGCCATCGTGCAATGGTAGGCGGTTTTCATCCAATAGGCAAGGGATATTTGTGTTTCGTCTAATGCGGCATAGTCCTCTAACACCTTTATTACGGTTTTGAGTTCGAAATCGCCCTCTGGCTTTTCGGTTGATATTTCTAAGATAAAGCCCTCAACCTTTCTGTTTCCGAATGGCACAAGCACGCGTTGACCCACAACCGCCTCTATGGGCAGTATGTAGCTGAACAACCTATCCACGCTATCTACTGAAATATCTACTATGACCTTTGCGTATTTCTCCATTATTCGAGTTTATAGCAATTCCTTGCAAAATTCAAGCGTGGCATGAATCATGAAATGCGATATAAATGCCTATTCGACAAACTTTCTTGTCGGTCGGCTGAACGATGCGAAAAATGTTCGGGTGATTGGCTTAAGTTTTTTCGAGGTTTTTGGATAGGATTCAATACAAAAACTTGCAATTTAACCACTAACCACTAACCACAAAATATGTGCTATAATTATACAAAACACAAACAGGAGGACAAATATGTCTGTAATATGCACAATATATGTACCCGAGGGAATCGTAATGGCGGCGGAAAGTCGCATGACCATTACTGCAACTATGAAAGCCGGCGAGAACGCACCCACTCAAACAAGCATATTTTCAGTTTCCGACAACGCACAAAAGGTTATGCTTCTAAACAAGGTTAAAATCGGAATAAGCGCTTGCGGTGCAGGTATTTTAGATGAAATTACGATTTCAGACTACATACGAATTTTCGAGATTCAAGAGGTTAACCCGAGGGACAGCGTTATGGTGGTTGCGGATAAGCTGCGTAGGTATTCCTCTAAGTACAGTAAAATGGTGCAGTTCCATGTTGCAGGCTATAATGAGGACGAGCCTTTCTTGTATGCGATTTCCAACGGTGAAAGCAAGCGCCTTAATTACAAGGATAATGCTACGCTTTACGGTGCGGCTTGGAATGGCGAGCCTGTTGCGATAAACAAGTTGCTTAGCGCTCAACCCAATATGCAGACGAATTTTAAGATAATGCCCCTAAAGGATGCGGTTGACTTTGCAGATTTTCTGATAGATACCACAATAAACTATCAGCGTTTCGAGATGAAGCCCAAAACCTGCGGAGGCGATATTGACATACTAATGCTTACCAAGGACGAGGGATTTTGGCATAGGCACAAGGTTTTCAAGCCGAAGTCGGTGTAGGTGCTGTTTTTTGGCAAAAGTTCAAGCCAAACTCAACCCAACAGCCACATTGCAAGCAGCTGTGCAATACCCCAAGCTATGGGTTGGTGCAGTACATAGATTAAAAGCGTATGCCTGCCAATTACGGTCAAAGGCTTGTATATTCGGTTTTTGAATATTTTCGGCACAAGGTTGTGTTTGAAAAAGTAACCGCAAAATACTCCGCTAAAGAAAATAAACGCCCATGGAATCAGCGGAAAATAGTCAGCCGAACCCATTTGATAGCCGCCAAAGCCTAAAATATAGCCGACAAATGTTCCGTATAATGGGGAATCGCTAATAGGAGTATAGGAAAAAAGCCAAAGTCCTTTTGTTCTGTAGTAAATCGCATGAGTGATGATGTAAAGAATAAGGAATACAAGCATTGCGATTGCCGAGGCGATTTTCTTGTGCTTAACCCATGCAAATAGGTTTAGCCTTTCTATCAATGCGAACAGCACCATGCAGAAGCCCAACAAATGCAATATTCCTACATAGATGAAATAATCTCTTAGGAACAAATATGTAACAATGGTTATTCCGAACGCAAAGCCTAAACAAATCATGCCTCGCTTTAGGT
>JAAZFD010000340.1 GCA_012511925.1 Clostridiales bacterium | reverse complement strand
CTATACTGCCATCCTCATTTACTTTGTAATCGATATTCGAATAATGGGCTACAACATTATCGGTACCAAATATCTTTTTAAACACTTCTTGCGTCTGCTCAATAATACTAATGTAGGGAATTACATAAATTATGCGATTCATTTCATGTTTTAGAGCGTGTTGTAATGCAAAAGCCATGGAACTAACGGTTTTTCCTCCACCTGTGGGCACAGTTAAGCTAAAAACACCTTTTTTATTGTCCCCTGCGCTTTTCAGTGCTTGAAGAATTTCACAGCGTTTTTGGTTAATTTCTTCTTTAGGATCCCACCATTTTGAGATATGCTTGTCCAACCTTAATGCGAGTTGTTGAAGCGTTTCATAACCACCACGTAGTTTAGATTTTTCGGACATAAACTCCTCTGTATCGAGGTAATCAGCATCAACAAGACACGAATAGAGCATTCGAGTAAAGAAAAACTGACTTTGAATATCACTACGAAAATGTGCAGGAATATCAGCTTCGCTTGCTTCTATTTCAGTTTCGTACGCGCTAAAATCTTCAATGTCTTCTCCTACTTTGCGCTCCATTTTTCCCAAGAAAGTTGAGTCATCAGGGGTTGCCGTCATTCTATTGCCCCCATCGGGCAATCCACCATGATGACCTGCAATACAAAAGGAGGCAGGTGCGTTATTATACTTTTGTAATGCTACTTGAGCACCTGCAGTAGAATGGTCTACACGCTCATTCGAGCCTCTAATGCGTAATTGAAATTTATGCGAATACTTGCCGATGTCGTGCAGAATACCGCATAAATAACCTGCATCTGCAGAATTAAATGCCTCCGCAAATTTAGAAGATAGCTGTGCAGTTTGGGTTAAGTGTTCGAGAATACTTTGCTCTTTTTTTGTTTCGGGGTTTAAATGTGCAATTGTTTTCATTGGAAATCTCCTTTTTGTTTTGTAATTCAAAACTCAAAACCGTACGAAATAGAAAACTAATGCTACCATCTAGCGACACTAGCTATCTTGAGTAATAGAATCTAAACAACTTACTCATTTGTGGCCAAACTATAAAGATAGATGTTTTGCACATAATGAGTATGACTCGTCAATGAATATCATTATACATATTGTTACAAAAAATGCAAGTAATTTTTTAATCTTCTATAAACCCTAAAAAGCGTTTGCAACCGCAAAAGTTTTAACTCCTAAATCAATGATCGTACTCTTACGCTTTCGTTCTATGCACCGTTCCATACGGAAGTTCCGGGGAATAAACCGTAAACAGCTTCAACGGTATGCGTCCTATGTTTTCGATATTGTGCCATTTGCCTGAGGGAACGAAAACTCCGTAGCCACTACCGAAGTTTTGTCGGTAGTTCAAACAAAGTCCAAATGGTTGCAGCGGATGTTCACAAGAAGCAACCGATCGATTTGAAAAGGGTCATTGGGAAATCGACTTGGTTATAGGGAAACAAAGTACGAAACCAGCGGTACAAACTCTGTCCGAACGAAAGACAAGGAAAGCGCTCTATATTCTTGTAAAAAACAAAACTCAAGCGGAGTTGATTGCGATAATCAGAAATGCTCGACTGCGTGTTGGAGGGAAAGTTAACGATTGTTTCAAAACAATAACCGTCGACAACGGAAGTGAGTTTTTAGACAGCGAAGCACATCATCACGCTCGATGTCGCCATCGCGAAGAGGCAGTTTGATAGCAGCCTTATTCGGTTGCTGGCCACCGAATTTTGCGATATCTTAAGCAATAGCAGCATCTACCTCTGCTTCAACTGCATTAATGGTTTCATTGTCGGACTTTGGGGATAAGTACGGAAACACTGTATTTCTCAGTACCTCCGTTGATGTATACGGACTCCCAACCGTGAAAATAGCTGAAATGAGTATTTACACCGGTTACTACCTTGGTTTTGCAGATATTTTGATTTGCCAAATTATTCATCATCAATAATTTCATTAGTAGCGTTTGATACGTTAATAGCCGACGCGACAAGGCGGAGTGTCTTGGATAATTCAATTTTTAAGCTAGAAAAGCGGCTTCCGCTGTCAGCCCATGACCGCAGGAAGTCTTTATATCAAGCGGTTCCTGCCTCTTTGCCAACCGGCATTAGAGCAAGAACCGCTTGTTTGCATTGTAT
>JAAZFD010000339.1 GCA_012511925.1 Clostridiales bacterium | reverse complement strand
TTGTACGCCATGAGATAGTGCAAAGAATCGTTAAGGCATACGATAGCTTTGAAAAGAAGAAGCGTAGCAATGATTGATATAAGCATAAATGCCGAGCTTAATGGGATTTCGGAAGATGAAGCAATTCGTCTTTTGAATGAAATATGCACGGCAACGCTAGTATTTGAGCAAAGAAGCGGAAACGTTGGAGTTAGCATAGTTGATGATGCGGTAATTCAAAGAATCAATGCGGAGTTTAGGGAAAAAAACCAAGCAACGGATGTTTTGAGTTTCCCAAGCTATGATGGTTCATCCTACGATGTAACAGACGCATATTTGGGCGATATTGCAATTTCGATTGACAGGGCGGTTGCACAGGCAAAAGAGTATGGCCATTCATTACAGCGTGAGCTTGCGTTTTTAGCAGTCCATGGTATGCTTCATTTGCTGGGGTACGACCACGAAGCAGGAGATGCGCAAAAGGGGGAAAGCATAATGTTTTCCAAACAAGAAGAGATTTTAACGAACTTGGGGTATAAAAGATGAGAGTAATACATGATTTAGAGATTAAGAACATGTTGAAAATGGCCGCAGATGCTTGCGATAGGGCTTATGCGCCGTATTCGAAATTCCGTGTGGGCGCTTGCTTAAAGGGTTCTACGGGAGCTTATTATTTAGGCGGAAACGTAGAAAATTCAAGCTATGGCGCAACCATTTGTGCCGAACGAATGGCATTGTGCAAGGCCGTTTATGAGGGTGAAAAGGAATTTGATGCTATTGCTATTTATACAGAGGAAATGCCCGTAACCCCATGCGGTATATGCAGGCAGTCCTTGGCCGAATTTTGCGATGGAGAAATGCCGATAATATGCGGAAATAAAAACGGAAAATATAAAGTATTTTCGCTTGCAGAGCTGTTTCCCTCGCCATTTTCATTAGCAGACGCAAAAGAAGAAACAAAGGAAGAGAAACAAGAAAATGAATGAAAACAAGAATTTCCGCTCTGGATTTATTACGATTATAGGAGCACCGAACGCTGGCAAATCAACGCTTATGAACCGTATTGTAGGTCAGAAAATAAGCATAGTTTCCGCTCGTGCACAAACTACACGCAACAAAATTATGGGTGTTTACAATGGCAAAACCGATGAGTTTAGCTATCAAATGATTTTTATCGATACCCCAGGTGTTACAACTCCAAAAAATAGGTTAGGGGAGTACATGGTAAGCGTTGCCTATGAAGCACTTAACGAAGTAGAAGCCGTTTTGTTCATTATCGATCCCACAATCGGCATTAAAGAAAAAGACGAGCTTATTCTGGAACGCTTAGCAAGAAGCAAGTCCCCAGTGCTTGCGATAATAAACAAAACAGATATTTCAAGCGCATTAGATGTTGAAAAAATCAAAGAAACATTATCAGAAAAACCATTTATTAAAAAGGTTTTTTCAATTTCTGCAATAGATGGCTACGGTGTTGATACGCTAATTGACGAACTAACAGTCTACATGGTAGAAGGACCTATGTACTTCCCTGAAGACATGGTTACAAGTGTTCCCGAAAGGTTTATTTGCTCTGAAATGATTAGAGAGAAGGCATTGGAGTTTTTGCGTGATGAAATACCCCATGGAGTTGGTGTTGACATCGATGCATTTAAGTATCGTGAAGAAAAAGATTTAGTTGACATAAGTGCAACGATTTACTGTGAGAGGGAATCGCACAAGGGTATTATTATTGGAAAAAAGGGCGATATGATAAAGAAAATCGGCACACATGCTCGCATTGACATGGAGTGGCTTTTAGGCTCGAAAGTCAATCTACAGCTGTATGTAAAGGTAAAACCCGATTGGCGAAACAGCATAAGCATTCTGAACGAGTTGGGATATAATTAACATACCTTCCGAAATTTACAACGGTAGAAAAATCACTATTTGAGAGATACTAAACCTAAGTAAAACAAGGAGGAAATATATGAGTTACAAAGATAAAAAGGAATTTCAAGGTGAAAAAATTGCATGGGACGGTTTCTCATCTACTGGCAAGATAGGAATGTACCTGCTATACAAGGCCTTGAAGGAGGACGATGGCTTCGACTATACAAAAGGGGATAGTTACAAGATGTAACGACTATCGGGATACCGATAGGATAATCAACCTTTTCACAAGTGAGGGCGAAATCATAACTGCGGCAATCTTTGGCTCTAAAAGCACTAAAGACCAAAAGGCTGTCGCATCTCAAATATTTGCATACGGCGAATATGTAATCGAAAGCAAGCTCAACAAAAGCTCAGTAAGCTCATGCTCAATTATTGAAACATACAGACCAATAACGAGTAATTACGCCCGATATACGACTGGTTGTATGATGGTTTCTTCTATCAATACCGCAATGAGTGAAAGCGAAAACAACCCAGAAGTGTTTTTACTTTTACAACATTGTTTAACATACCTTGCGTATTCAGAGCTTCACCAAGACGACTTGCTTATCTACTTTTTGCTTAATCTTATGAGCTTTATTGGCTTTTGCCCCTCTATTACTGAATGTACCTGCTGTGGCATAGATATAACAATGCAAAGCATGGCAAGGTTCGATTATGAACAGGGCGGTGCTATTTGCTCTAAATGTGTGCCACAAAGCAAGGTAAGCCATTTATCTGCACTTAGTTTAGAGGCCATGCGAAGAATGCTTTTGCTCGATTTTGATGATTTGAAAAAGCTCGCCTTGCCGTCCAAAGTTCGTAGAGAAATCTATGATTGCATAATAAATTATTCTGAATTCTACCTAAACAGAAGTTTACGAAAATAAAAAGCCTTATCCATTACAGACAAGGCTTTTCTACTTAATTCTCACATTTATCTTTTTGAATCACAATACAGTTACTCGGGCAAACCTTAACGCATTCACCGCAATTATCGCATTTACTTGGGTCAAGGTATGCCAAATTGTTTTCAACGATAATAGCATCTCGCGGGCAAGCCTTCATACAGCGTTTGCAAGCAATACAAGCACGCATACAAGCATCCTTAGCGGCTTTTGCCTTTTCGTGATTGCTACAACGCACGGTAACCTTTGAAGCTGTTGGAACAAGTCTAATAACGTGCCTTGGACATTCCATTACGCACTCTCCGCAGGCTGTGCATTTGTTAGGGTTGATTATTGCAACGCCATCAACAATGTTTATTGCACCGAAAGCGCATTTGCGAACGCAGTCGCCTAAGCCTATGCAGGAGTAATGGCATAATTTATTACCGCCAGCCATTTGTGCTACAGCACGACAGCTTGAATATCCCTCGTAATCATAGCGCCTTTTAGAAACAGAAAATGCACCTTGGCATATTACACGTGCCACATGCGGTTCTCTATCCGCAACATTTATATGCAGTATTTCGCCCATCTGCTTCAGACCTTCAGAACCTTCAGCGGTGCAATCGCTTGGAATAGCAGCGCCTTCGATTAAGGCCTTAGCGAAAGCTTCACAGCCTGCATAGCCGCAAGCGCCGCAGTTAGCACCACCAAGGCAAGAGCGTAGTTGCTCAACTCTCGCATCTTCTTCAACATAAAACTTCTTAGCTGCTATTCCTAAGATAATGCCAAATAACACGCCTATTCCGCTTAGTATCCCTAATGCAAGTAAAATTTCAGTCCAATTCATATATACCTCCTGCTTATTGGGTGATACCCGCAAAGCCCATGAACGCTAATGACATCAGCCCTGCAATAATCAATGAGCTTGAAAAACCACGCATACATTTTGGAATATCAGAGGTTTCAAGACGCTCACGTATTCCTGCCATAAGCACTATTGCAAGCATAAAACCAAGTGCGCTAAAAGTTCCATTCAATACAGAGGTTACAAGATTGTATTCAGCGTTGATATTTAAAATCGCTATTCCAAGAACCGCACAGTTCGTAGTAATCAAGGGCAAATAAATGCCAAGGCTCTTATAAAGCGTGGGGCTTGATTTTTTTATGAACATCTCAACAACCTGCACAAGCCCTGCGATAATCAGAATAAATGCAATCGTATTAAGATATTGTAATCCCAAAGGAACAAGGAACAAAGCGTAAACAAGCCATGTGAACAGAGATGCAATCGCCATAACGAAGGTAACCGCCATTCCCATTCCAAAAGCTGTTTCAACCTTGCCAGAAACGCCTAAGAATGGGCAGTTTCCTAAGAACCTCGAAAAGATTACATTATTGGTTAGCACACATGATATAAATAATGTGAATACGTTTACTGATACATTCATTTACAGCTTTCCTCCCTTTTCTTTGCCATTTTGTTGGTTATTGCGTTGATTATTCCAAGCGTTAAACCCAAAGTAATGAATCCACCTGGGGCAAGTGCAAACACCATCATAGGATTGAATGATGCAGGCATAATATGAATTCCAAGTATTGTGCCGTTGCCTATAATTTCACGAATAGAGCCGATTATCGATAGCGAAAAAGTAAACCCTATTCCCATTCCTAAACCGTCAACAACCGAGGGGAGTATGGGATTTTTACTTGCAAACGCTTCTGCCCTTGCTAAAATAATGCAGTTTACAACTATTAGAGGTATAAAAATACCTAAGCTCTTATTAAGTGCTGGTAGATATGCTTTCATAAGCAACTCAATCATAGTAACGAAAGTGCAAATAACAACTACAAACGCAGGAATTCGAATCTTGTCGGGTATGAAGTCTTTCAGTAACGCAATAACAAGGTTCGAGCCTATCAAAACGAATGTGGTTGCAAGCCCCATACCTATGCTGTTTTCAAGGGTTGTAGTAATTGCAATGGTAGGGCATAAGCCCAACACCAAACGGAAAGTAGGATTTTCGCTAAGTATTCCATTGGTAAATGTTTTTATTAGATTCTTCAATTTAACTCCCCCTTTGACTTTCGATAAAGTCTATTTGACTAACTAATTGCTTGCAAAGGGCATTCACACCGTCTACAACTGTTCTTGAAGTAGAGGTTGCGCCTGTGATTGCATCAACATCGTTATCGCTTGTATGCGATTCGCCAGTTTTTTTAAGAATCAGCTCGAAGGATTTGCCAATAAACTGTTCTGTAAATTCGGGGTCTTTCGCCTTAGAGCCGTAGCCCTCGGTTTCCTTGAAGTTAGGACCGCCAACAGAAAGACCGGTAATTTTGCCATCCATATCCATGCCGACAGTGATTTCAATATCTCCGCCAAAGCCCTTTACGGTTATCTGACCCGTAACGCCGACTATTACATCTCCAGAGATTGCAACATAGATGTTATCAATGTTATCATCAACTCCCTCAAAGATAATGCCAGAAATAACAACATCCTCCACTTCGGTTTCAGAAGCCTTGTTTAGTTTAATGAAGTCGTCTGCATTCGGGAAAACTGCTTTTCTCGCTACATTAGCGCTTTGCCTTGCCTGCTCGTTAATGGGAACAAGAGTAATATCATGAATCATTCCAAGCAAAAGTCCGGCTACCGCAGTTATCAACAACAATTTTAAGGCTAAAGTTATAGTTTCACGCATGTGCTTTACCTCCATATACTTTCGGCTTAATATATTTATCGATTAGGGGAGTGGCAATGTTCATTATTAGTATTCCGTATGTAACACCCTCGTGATTGCTCGAAAACTGTCTGATTACCGCAACGATTACACCACAACCTATTGCGAAGATTACTTCGCCTAAAAAAGTCATGGGATTCGTTGTGTAGTCGGTTGCCATAAATATTGCACCGAAAAGCAAACCGCCAGACAGCACATAACCCAATGGGTTAGCTGATAATCCGCTAAACAGGTAACCGCAAATCACAGCAGTTCCAACAAAAATGATTGGGATATTCCACTTTACAACCCTTCTGATTAAAAGGTAGGCAAAACCCAACAGTATAGCAACTTTTGAAACCTCGCCAATACAGCCAGGAATATTTCCGAAAAGTAGCTGCATAGTTGAATAGCTTCCCGGTTCTACAATCGGAGTAGCAACCGTTAAAGCATCTACGCTCATAAATCCTAAAGAAGAAGAGTAATTTGTGCTTACAAAGTTTGAAACTAATGGACCAAAGCTAACAACCAAAATTGCACGCGCCGTCAAGGCAGGGTTTAGGAAGTTGCCGCCAATTCCACCGAAAAGTTGCTTAACGAGTATTATTGCTGTAACACTTCCAATAACCGCTGCCCACCATGGAGCGGTAGAGGGTAGGTTAAGTGCTAATAAAAGTCCAGTAACAGCAGCTGATAAATCATGTATCGTAACTGGCTTTTTTGCTAAGCGTTGCCAAATATATTCAGCTAACACAGCAGAAATTATTGATACAGCTACCAAAATCCCAGCACGATAGCCAAAGAAATACAAGCCCACAAATGTGGTAGGAAGTAAAGCGATTATTACATCGCGCATTATGGATGTAGTCGAATCCTTAGAACGCAAGTGTGGCGCGGCTGAAACAACAAAATTCATTACTTTGCCCTCCTTTCAGCTTCGGTAATTTTTTCTTTCATAACTTTGAAAGAGGGGGTTAGATAACGAGCAGCGGGGCAAGTGTATGAACAGCAACCGCAGAGTATGCAATCGTTTATGTTGTGCGCTGTAGCAGCCTTCATAT
>JAAZFD010000338.1 GCA_012511925.1 Clostridiales bacterium | reverse complement strand
GTTTAAGCAGTTCACAGACAATCCGTCATTCAAAAAATGGCTGTCTGATATGGTTTTTACTGCAACTTATAATCCTGTTGGCAAGCGTATGGCAGAGCAAGCGAATGCGTAATAAGGCGTTTGTAAACTGCTTCAGAAACGGCGCAACTTATTATAAAAAGATAAAAATCAAGGTCAAAAATCTCCATCGATGCGCCATAACGCTATTTTACCGTTTAATTGATAATGGCTTGTAGTACCTCGCCTCCACCAAAAACGCTTTACTGCTGACTTCTTGACAATGGAAGGTTCTCATGAAGCGATTACTCTGTCGGAGGAATTTGACATGGTACAGGACGAAATAGCCGGCGCAAGGAACTCGGAAGAGCCTACAGTGGCAAAGCTTTTCACAGCTTTACAATAAATCATTCCGACAACTTGCGTCGAGCTTCTGCTCTATGTAGCAATTTGTGAACCCGTGGACGATTGTATCGTTGTGCTATTATGCAGGGCATATTGATGAATAAAGCATACAACAGCATATAACAAATAACGCGCACAGGAGCAAAAAAACCAAAAATCCAGAATGGAAGAATTGCCAACCAATGTGTCAGTTCACCCCGTGCAGATTCCACTAAAAAACGATTTAGATTATCATCTGTAAAGCTATCCAGTTTCTTCTTTCTAAACCCTCGCTTTTTCCAGATCATGCCTCCATCTGGTAATAAATGCTTCCAGCGGATAACTTTGAAAATGCGGTCAAATGGTTGTCCTCCTTGTTCAAATCGGCGAGCGCGAAAAAAGAAGATGTATGTGGAAAAATAACGGTCAGGCATGTATATGCAAATCAACGCTATACCGACTTGCAAAACTGGCCATACTATAAAGCATAAGATGATTGTTTGTTCATCCAGTAGAAAGATTATTTGCATGTTTTCTCCTCTGTCATTATTGTTTGTCCCTTCCAAGTTACTTTAAGTCTAAAAAGTTTTTTAAACGTTGAGACAGCAAATACGCCAAGAAAAACAAGCACTAATAGCGGATAGACAATCAATGAACCGGATTGAAAATTTCCAATGCGCCTTGCAAGAATTGCTAAAACGCAGACCCAAACGAGATATAAAGCCAAGTAGATAATCAACCACAGCCAGTGCATTGTGATTGCAAATTTTACAAGCTGCAGAGGAACGGAGGCTAGTGAGGCTATCAAAAGAAAAACCATAATGAATAAAGGTGCGGGCGTTCTATCTGCGCCGGCTGCCATATTTTTTACCCAACCTTGTAGCAGACTGCGCAGCCCGTTGGCGTACATTCTAAACGAAATATCATGATTGCCGATATAAAGTTCAAATGGTAAGCTTGTTTTTTCAGTTGTAAACCCTCGTGTACCGGTAGTGTTTGTGCAAGTAAATCCGAAAGTAGCAGAGGTAAGTTCACTTCTTCATTGCGCGCCGGTATGATTACAGAAACGGACGGATAGTCCGCTACTGTGTCCTTATCCGCAGCAGGCAATGTCGGAAAACGATGAAATAATATTGTAGTGAATGCCAGACCAACCAACACTATAGCTGACTCAACAATAATGCACGTCATGTATCGGTTCCTTTCATCTTCTTGTGAATTGCATCCGCAGCAACAGCCGCATAAAACGTTTTTTGATCCGCCGCCCAAACAAGTTTTTTATAGTTGTAACAATCTCCTCCTGCTGAATACAGCTGCTTATTATTTGTATCCACGCGGCTCACTGAAGTATCAGTAAGTATTTCACCACTTGAACGCATGATAAAATTGGTCATGGCCTCAGCCAAAATGCCAGTACCGCCTTTTGGATAGATGTAATCAAGATACAGCCCAAAATAGCTCAGTGCAAAAAATGTGGGCGTATCTTTGAAAAAATGCTGGGTGACGAAGCATGATACCACGTATATCGACTTGCGTCGAGCAGGTGGGGTGCTCGCACAGCCTGCAACGCATGGCTTTGCACATCACTGCCCGTGATGCTTCGTCGTACCCTTCATAGAGTCGGTCTGCTGTAAAGGGCTTCTCCACAATGCGAACAAAGTTTTTCATTTTGCATTGATATGGCGATACATCGTCAGCATATCACGATAGAATCTATGGATATTTTCTTTCTCGCTCGGAAACACTTCTGAAAGCTCGTCCGCAAATTTCTCAACGTCTGCCCAGAAGCGTATTCTACTACCTTTGAAATTCACACAGTACAAAAGGTCATGGCGAATGACGTCAATCGGCTCTTCCAGACAGTTGAAAACAAAGCGGTGTGCATTAAAGCTTTTTCGCCAAAGCCGTACAACATGGCGGCTCCCTGATCAAACGTTATATCTCCGCGTCAAAATATTCCGCACGTTCCGCCGGACTATATGATTTATCAACAACGGCAACAGTCAGGCCGCGTTTAGCCAGCAGGCTTGCCGCAGTAAGTCCCGAAAGGCCTCCGCCAATAATAACAACATCGTATTTCAATCGTATCCCCCTGGTCATGCTTTATTTTTTACTTGTTGCTTGCGTTTAAGCAACTGTGCGTTATAGATAATCGTTGCGGCAAAAATGGCAATGCAGACCACTACCGCAAGGAGCACATCGGTGTATTGGCTGGAAAATCCGGCCTCTGAAGTATGCTTATTCAATATTTCAACATACGCCTAGATGAGCACAAGTCCATAAGCGATGTCCTTGAACCGAAGTGCAATGACAGTGCCAATCAATGCGCCTGATGACAGCATAATGCTCTATGTCGATTCAGGCAAGCCGAATCCGTTCCACCCAAGGCTAACCAAAAGCGTCGTTGCATTTGCGATTGTAAAAACGGTTAATCGGCAAGATGTTCGATAGCACATTGACGACAACCATTGCGACAAAGGTAACCCCGATGACGATTTTAACCCGTTTTTTGCTTTTCAAATAACGCCCTCCTCTTTATAAGTAGAAATAATACCCATTGAGAAGATACCTCTCATTGTATTTCCTTGCAATCCTACGAAGATAGTTTTTAAGCGATGTTAAGCTGCTGTCGTCAGAAAGATACTTCTTCATAAGTTGGTCAAATCGGTTTTTTTCAAATTTTGTTGCCTTGTTTTTGAAATATCCCCAAACATGTTGGGCGGCGTTCACAGCATTTCCTTTGTTTATAGGTGTACGATACGCATCTTCAATCAAACGGTACATCACCAAAGCTGGATAAGAGTTCTTATCCGTTAAGATTGTGCGAATGCGTTCATATTCGGCAGGAGAGCGCTCAAGAATGCTGTATTTATACCTTGCCCATTCTCGCTCAAGCGTGCCAATCCCCTGATTTGAGACACAGTTAATACATTTTAAAGCGGATATGTTTTTATCCTTTACCTCCAACATAATATCGATGTCCCTTCCTGATAAACGGTGATAAAATTCCAGAAACTTTTCAAACTCGATGGTCTCGGAATGCGCTCCTGTTTTTTTGGACGGATTCTGCTGAGAGTAATGAACCTTCTGTAAGCCATCACCCATTTTCCAAGTTGTAGCACAAATCTTAATCCAATCGAGTTCGCTCGCCGCATTATCTGCAGGATTAACCGCATTATGCAAACTGTCAAAAACGACAGGGATATCTGCAATCACAGACGCTTCGAGTACATCGTTGATGTTAAACATGGTGTCGTCATTTTCAATAACCAGTCGACTTTGAACGGCTGGCTTTAGCTGCAAATAATGAGCTATAAATCTTTTGATTGCAAGGCTTTTGTTCCCGTAAGCACCGCCTAGATGAAGCACCATTTTGTGTTCAACGTCAAGTCCAAGCGCGTCCAGCACCTTTGCGTGATAGTCGAGGTCCTTTATTGCCCGCTCTACTACAGCGATGTTTATCGAATTGAGAACAGTATATTGTCCGGGATGCATGGATACACGCATGCCCGCCTTGAAAATCTTCTGTCCAATGCGCGAGAACTCTCCGGAGAAGCTCTCGTGCCACGGCATGTCTGCCGCGATGCTTGAACCAAATGGGATCAAGTCAGAAGATATACGAAATAGCTTTATGCCGTTTACCACATTGTAATCTATCACGCTTTCCAGTGCGGATAAGTTATGCTTAATCAACGACAAAAGCAATTCTTCATTAGCGTTCTTGAGTGTGCAGCTTTTCATTTCGCTGCCATTGACGGCGACTGCAACACATGCATAACCAATACTCATAGTGTACCTTTCTGTGCAGAAGGTTCTGCACATATTCCTTTCCAGTACGACTCAAAAACATTCGCAGCAAAACCATTTTGGTTAGGCTTGATTGAGCGAAGCGGCATAATATCCAGCACACCCTGAATCATCGTAAAGTACAAATCTAAAGCACTTTCAGAGACATCAGGGCGTATTTCTCCGTTTTCGAGACCTCTTTGAAAGCATCTTTTCATACGTTGTATATACAGATTTTCCTGACGCTCGATCAGTTGCCTGAAGATGCTTTTATTCTGTTCATTTGCAATTAAGGGCATTGTGCGCCAAAACCTCAGTTGTTTGCTTTCACCGAAATACTCCATTGCGAAATCAAATATTCTTTGCATTGCCTGCTTGCAACTCCGATTCTCTACCATAATTATTTCTTGTTCCAGACACTCATAATATCTATGAATTTCCCTGCGGATCATCACTTCCATGATTTGATCTTTACTTTCAAAATGGCTGTAGAGCGAAGGTGTTTTTATTCCCACAGCGCGGGCAAGTTCGGCTACAGAGAGATGGTCACCTTTTATAGAAAACAACTCGAACGCTGCATCAATAATTTCTTGCTTTTTATCCAATTTTAGCAACCCCGCCTAACGAACTTTAGTTAGTAAAATTTTATCCTTATAGGTTTCTTTTGTCAATACATATGAACTCACAAATGGAAAATTTTTAGTTTGTTCACAAACACACACGAAACAAATTAGAAACAGCAGGTGTTCACCCAACTAACGAAAACGAGGTACCGGTGCATTTTGTATCAAACTTGTGTTCTTTGCCATTCCCATTAACAGAACGCCTAAATCAATAAAAAGCCTTGTTTCAGAATGGATACAGGCTTTTTTGTAAGCCGACAACGTATGGTATAATAATAGGCATCTCTATAAATAAAAGGAGAGTAAATGTATGTCTCTAGAAAACCTAAACGTCGGAATATACTCAAGAGAGCAAATGGAATAAAGCTTTGCGGAAGGCATACCAGATGATGTTGCGATTATTAGCTTTTACGATCCAAAATCAAAGGGAACTCCAAGTGATTACCGACCACTTGATTATTCTGGAAAGTGTAGCCGCATCTTTCAAGTTGGGGTTCATGATATCGATATTGAAACGCTTGAAGAATTCGGTCTTACGTTCGATAAATATTTTCAAGAAGCCAACAATCTTGCGGAGTTCATTTATTACGCATACAATGACGGTTGAAGCATGATCTGTCAATGCGAATACGGGCAAAGTCGAAGTGCTGCGTGTGCGGCTGCAATACTTGAGCATTTTAATAATAACGGTATTTCCGTGTTTGCAGATTACCGTTATTATCCGAATCAACTGATTTTCAATAAGATGCTTGAAGCGCTAAACAGGTACAAAAAGACACACCAAGTGTAAAGTAACATAGTTTTTTTAGCTGTTAATGGTTCAACAGTACAGAAAAGGGTTGCAATCGTAAAGCCATAGGACGAAAAGATGATAACTGTAAAAGTAATAATGTATGAAAAAAAGAACAGCCCTTTTTTAAGTAAAAAAGAGCCATCCAAAATGATTGACTAAAACCCCTGAGCAACCGTTACGGATAAAGCCCAAACAGCTTCAACAGCTTCTGCCAAAATGACAGCTTGACAGGCTCTACTACCTCAGGCTCCGATGCTTCTGGAACCTCAATAGGTGCGGTTTTCAACACAAACTGCACTGCGATTACGTTATCGTTTTTTTCTGAAACAAATGATACCGGAGAAAAATTGGATTTATCATACTCCTTTATCAGCTCATCTAATTCGATTTGAATTGTGTCTGGTAGTTTAGCCACAGCATCATTCAACTCGCTTGAGCCTTTATACAAGTCTGCTGCGCCTGTGTATAGCTCTCCAATGCCGCCTGTGAGTGCTTGAATACCCGAGTTTAACTCGCTGTACCCATTTGAAAGGATTTTTACGCCATTCATGTATTCACCAAGCCCTTTATGGAACAACTTATAATTATCTGAAAGTTGAGATAATCCGGATTCGAGCTGTTGAATTTTCTCATCAATGTCCATATCAATCATTGCCTTTTCAATTTCATCTGCAACTTGCGAAAGCGTGCCTGCGATGATGCCTATCGAGCCACCCATACTGTTTAAACTGCCTTCAACCGATGCAAACGCTTCCTGCACAGCAGCATAAGTGCCTTTTACGGTCTTGGCTGCGGCATAATACTCAACAAGCTGGTTAAGCGTAGCGGTCAAAGCTTCAGCACCTGCTACAGCTATATAGAGTTCAGTTGGGTCTATTTCCGTACTTGGTATAGTCGATATTGCCGAATCAAGTGCAGAGTAGGCGGCAGCATATCCCTCTTTTAAGGTTTGCATACCACTTGAAATCTCCGTTAACCCATTAGTTAGTTGCCTTAATACGCTTGGTAGCGCGGCGATATCTTCCATGTTGAAATCGCCGATGCCTTCATCAAGCCCATTTGCGATTTTGTTCAAAGCATTTTTGATTTGTTTAGAAGCGTCAAGCACCTGTTTTGAATTTCCACTAAGCTCTGATAAACCGCCTGCAAAATCCGAAGAACCGTCCGATAACTCACTTGCACCCGAAAAAGTTTTTTCAATGCCCTCTGAAAGCGCTTTCACGCCGTTATTCAACTCGCTCACAGCGTTTGATAGGCTTGTCATATCCTTTGAAATGCTACCTGTATCTGGCAGTTCAATATGCATGGAAAACGGCATAGCGGACATTTCAATTCCGCCCATAGTGAAGTTTTGCACATTAGCCTTTAAGGTGATGCTCGCATCGTTTCCCGGCAGTACAGTATGTACAATTACCTTATTTTTACCTGCGTTGGCAATAGTAGCATTTGGAGATTCAATATCCGAACACTTTTCCGTATTAAGCGTTAGCGATACTTGAAGCATATAGTTTTCGAAAAACGCTGAATTAACTGCCTAGTTTTGCGTAATGGCTATAATTATTTCGAGCGCACCGTTTTTGCCTGCGAGCTCGGAAGTCGAAATCTCTTTTCCGTCCAATTTATATCGAATATCCACATTCCAAGGCAACGCTTTTGTTTGAAGCGTTCCTTGGTAGAAAAAATTGTCGGCTGTAGTGCTAACCGAAATCATATCCCCAGTATGCTTTAACTTTTCCGAGGATGTTAGGTTGCTAATTTCGTTGTAATTGCCATAATCGGTAATTATGCCCCCCTTAAAGCTGTTGACAACGTAAATGCTCTGTATGCTGCCATCCGCTCCCAATATGCCGTAAACAACCTCTTCTTTTTTCGAGGAAGTAGTTGCGCCAACAGAAAATGACGTTGCGGATACTGTGAACAGAAGTACAACTATAAAAAATATTGATATTAACCTTTTCATTTCAAACACTCCTTTTTCAAATTTCTCTTATTATGTTTGTGGAAACCATGTTTTAGTGTAGTTTTTTCTATTACCTTATCGAAAATAATCAGCAACGCAGGCAATACGCAAACCACCATTACAAAGGAAAGCAACGTACCTCTGCCAAGCAGCAAGCCAAGCTCTGAAACTATTGGGTTGCCCGATGTAGCCGCAAGCGTAAAGCCACCCGCCGATAGTATGCTTGCAGATACGAGGATGGCAGAAAGGTTTTCCGACAGCACTTTTTGAATTGCTTCATTTTTCGGCAAGCATTTTCTATCCGTTAAATAGTGGTTGGTTAGCAGTATGGCATAATCCACCGTTGCGCCAAGCTGAACCGTGCTGATGATTAGATATCCAATAAAGCTCAAGGCATTATCCGAAAAGTATGCGATAGAAAGGTTAATCCATATCGCCGTTTCAATGGTAAACACCAACAAAATGGGGACAGTTAGTGAGCGGAATGTCAGCAGTATCACTATAAAAATACCGATAATAGCAACAAGGTTTACAACGCTTGTATCTTTTTCAACCACGCTCTTCATGTCGAATAGTGTTGCACTTTGCCCTGTCAGATAATAAGTGTCGTAATAACTACCTGCATTATCAAGAATCGATTGCACAGTATCAAAGGTTTGCTCGCTTTCGTCAGGCATAGATGTATAAAGGATTATTCGGGCGTAATTCTCGGAATAAAACTGCTCGATAACCTCTTGCGTTGGATACTCTGGAGGAATCTCGGCACCCACAGCTGTTGTGTATCAAACCACACTTGTTACATTTGGAATGGAAGTAAGCTCATTACAGAGCTCGGCTTCCTTGCCCACAGACTCTTTTGGAACTAATAGCACCAATAGATTTTCTTTGCCAAACGTTTCTTCAATCAAAGCAATGTCTTTTTCCACTCGGGAATTTTTTACCGTACCTCCTGCTCCATAAATAAAGGTGGTGTTTGATTGTGCAATAAAGCAGGGAATTACCACAATAAGTGCCAATAGTAGGAAAGGTATTCTAATCTTCAAAAGTCCCTTGCTAATCTTGCGAAAACTTGGTACAAAACTTTTATGCCTTGTTTTATCAAGCAGCTTGTAGCTAACAAGCGTTAATGCTGGTAAGAAAATCATTACGGATAGGAAACTCAAAACAACACCCTTTGCCAGATGGATTCCCAAATCCGAGCCAATACCAAAACGCATAAATGACAAAGCTAAAAATCCAATAACCGTTGTTGCGGCGCTGGCTGCTACAGTAGGTAACGAGCGTTTCACGGCAAGGCGCATTGCCTCGTTAGGTTCTGAGCAGTTACGGTATTCATAAAAGCTATGTAGTAGAAATATTGCGTAGTCCATAGAAACTGCAAGCTGTAAAACCGGGGTAACGGTTTGCGTAACATAGGAAATTTCTCCGAAAAGTGCAGTGGTTCCCATGTTAATTACCACAGCAACACCTATGGTTATCAAAAACAAAAGAGGCTCTAACCAAGAAGTTGTGGAAAGCAAAAGTATAATCAGAATTATCGGAAGCAAGAATGCTACAGCAGACAAAACCTCTGATTCTGTCATAGATTGAAATGCGGCGGAATTAGCAGCATCACCGCCAACAGCACCGCTTTCTCCAATCAAATCATAGATTGCATTTACCGTTTCTAAATCACGCCCGCTATCAATAGATACGCTCAACAAGGCATTTCCATCTTTGTAATAGTTTTTTGTTATAGAGGAGTCTAAAAACTCAAACGGAGTGGTTGTAAGAATATCCTTGCCAAGCACATCATCAAGCCAGCTTACAGAGTTTACACCAGAAATGGCAGATAGCTTTTCCTTAAAT
>JAAZFD010000337.1 GCA_012511925.1 Clostridiales bacterium | reverse complement strand
GAACGCCTATTGAGAGCGGCACGCCCGTAGCTAAGCCTGCTTCTGGAGGTACATATTGTAAGGGCTGTGGTAAGCAAATCAAAACGGATGCAAAATTCTGTGCATCTTGCGGAACTGCCGTAGAAAAAGATTTATCCGCCCCTGCATTTGAGGAGATAGGTCAAAACCCTGTTAACGAACCCATTGTATATGTTGAGCCAATAAAAGTATTTGCAAACGGTTTGCCAGAATGGAATTTGGAGCCCCCGGAGTTGGTACAAAGGAGGAGAACACAAAAATGAATGTAAAAATCGTTGTTCCAAAAACATATTCTGAATGGGCTGAAATACTTACTTTGTTAGAGCAAAAGGTTGATGATGAAGCTGTTTTGAATGCAATGCATAGGGGAACAATTGAGTGGCAAACAGGAGTTGCAGAGCGCTTTTCGCAAAGACTGATTGATGTAATCAACAAAAGGATGAACTGGGCTACGGATAAGTTGTCGAAGGATATGAGCCGAGCCAAAGGTCAAGAAAGTGTCATCGTGCAAGCACTTCTCTCATTAAGAAGAGAAATGTGTTTTCTTGCAAAAGCAATCAATTTGCCTGCAATTCCTACCGATTACCGACAACAATATCACCAGTTGGTAATTAAACAAGCAAATAGTATGCAAAGTTCGCTAGAGGATTCCGCAAAGCAAGACAAAACTGGCAAACTGGCAAGCATAGTTCGTAACCACAGAGTAAATATGATATAGGAGGAAAGAATGAGTTCATTACAGGACACAAAAAAATTGTTAAAAAGGTACGCCATGGCACGCATACCCTTTATAGCATTAAATACCTTGGAAAACGGAAGGGCTTTAGAAGTCTTGCGAGAAGTAGCAGAGGAGCTTTCGCTTCCAAAATATGCGCACGCTTCTTCAAAGGGTACATATGACCTTAGAAGTGGAAGCACTGTATCCGATGATAGAAGCACTTATGGCGCGATTGAGTATATTAGCGACCAAATGAGAAGAAGGCAAAATCTTACGATTATTCTTACCGAGCCTCCAGACTTAAGTGTCGAGAATGGCGACAGCAGGCAGTTCCTTAGCTTTGTAACATTAGCAAGCGAGAGCGGCGGAGTTGTTATCGTGCTTTCGAACAATACGATTTGGAATCAAGTTCAAAGAACGGGCATGATAGTGGACCTTGACTTGCCAAACGAAGAAGAGATGTACGCTTTCATTAAGGATTTCATTGATGATAATCGCTCAAGAATCCCTATTGAATGGGATAACACCGATATCAGAGAGGCAACATCTTATTTAACGGGCGTAACACAAGTTGAAGCAGAGAATGTAATAGCAGCCTTAATCGCAAACAAAATAATAAAAAAATCCGACTTGGATGAATTGCGATACTCAAAAGACAAACTATTTGCTAATATTTCGGGCTTAGAGCGCATTGATGTAGATGAAAGCGTAAAAAACGTAGGAGGTCTTGAGGGAATTAAGAGATGGCTCGTCGAGAAAAAAGAGCTATTAGACCCGGAAAAGAGAGATGCGCTTAAAGCCAAAGGGTTGCCTGCACCAAGGGGAATACTGCT
>JAAZFD010000336.1 GCA_012511925.1 Clostridiales bacterium | reverse complement strand
TTCTTAGCCATAGGTGAGAACTCTACCTGCCGCTCGTCTATTTCCTTTGCTGCATCAGCTAAATTCACGGCATGGTCGCCAATCCTTTCGAAATCGCCAATAGAATGAAGCATTTTGAAAATCTTATTATTATCACCATGCGAAAGCTCTTTGCTTGAAAGCTTTACAAGATATGTTCCAAGCTTGTCCTCATACATATCAAGCTCTTTTTCTTTTTCGTAAACCGTATCCGCAACATTGATTGAATACTTATTAAAAAGCGATATTGAAAGGTCAATCATTTCTTTTGCTACTTCAGACATCCTTTTTGTAACATTATTGCTTTCAGCAACAGCGAATGATGGAGTCAGTAATAGACGCTCGTCCACCAAAGTATATTTTTCATTTTGCTTTGAATCCGGAACAACCAAGTAAGCGATTTTTTCAAGCAACCAAATAAAAGGCAACAAGGAAACCGAAGTAATAACATTGTTGGAAGATTGCACAATTGCTATTAATACCGGTGTTACAGCACTTGATGCTAAACCAAGTTTGAAAACATAATCGACTAAATAAAAGAGGGATAGGCATAGAACCGCACCCAAGACATTAAAAGTTAAATGAACCACTGCAACACGTTTTGCGTTTTTGTTAGCGTTTACGCTCGATAAAAGTGCAGTTGCACAAGTACCGATTTCAAAGCCCATCATGATTGGTAACGCCATACCAAAGTTAATCTGACCAGTAACCGCAAGCGATTGCAATATGACAACAGAAGCAGCCGAGCTATGTAAAATAGCCGTAAAGACTGCACCCACAAGAACTCCCATAATTGGGTTTGAGAACATAGTCATTAGATTTATGAACTGAGGCACATCTTTCAATCCACTCACAGACGAAGTCATCATGCTCATGCTATACATTAGAATTGCAAAGCCTATCAAAACCGTTCCTATATCTCTCCTGCGCTGTTTTTTTGAAAGCATCGCAAAGGATAGTCCTATCAAGGCAGCAATCAAACCAAGGTTTTGGGGTTTAAGTAGTAATAATAGTGTATTATCTGAGTTTATTCCTACCAAAGAAGTAAACCAGCTTGTAAGAGTCGTTCCAATATTAGAACCAAAAATAACACCTATTGCTTGTCTGAAAGACATAAGCCCAGAGTTTGCAAAGCCTACAAGCATAACAGTTAGGGCGGTAGATGATTGCATCGCAATAGTAAGTCCAGCCCCTAATGCCATACTTGAAACAATATTAGAGGTCAAGCGCTTTAATGAACGTTCCAACTTTCCGCTTGAAATCTTCTCCAAGCTAGTAGATAAGAGATTCATACCGTACATGAAAAAAGATAGACCGCCAAGCAGGGTAATAATATCAAATAAGTCCATAACTTTATCCTCCTAAAACGCAAATTGCGACAAATACATTATATCCAAAACTACAGCAGATGCAATGGATTTCTTAATTTATTTTGTGCAATATATTATTTCATTTTTACACAAGCTGCTGCTCGTTTATTATTAGCTTGAACTGCAAATTAAGCTTGCTTGCCGCCTGCTTGCACATAATCATTCTATTAAGGAATATCTGGAAATAATCCATTACAGAGCAATAATGCGTATCAACATCAAGTTTTATCTTTATTAGTGTGCGCTCTTCATTTATCTTTAATAGAGATTTTTTTACCGAATAGTTCACTCTGTCGTGAATATCAAATGCTAAAACCTCTTTGTTTCGCACCCTGCTTCTTCTAACATCAGACTTATCAGCAAGAATCAATGCCGCCGCTATGGAGTTTACGGGTACTCCCGTTCCTTCGTCGTGGTTTCCTATTGCACTAACTATAGTTGCAATTTCGTTTGGGGGCATATTCAGCTTGTTGAGAATCTGAAAAGCCATTAAAGCCCCACTTTGAGAATGACATTCCCTGTTTACGAGATTACCAATATCGTGGAGATAGCCTGCTATTTTTGCAAGCTCTACATCACGCTGTGGATAACCTAAGGTTTCTAATATATAGCCTGCGTTATCTGCAACCAAGGTTACATGGGCTGTGCTGTGTTCTGTATATCCTAAAGCAAATAGCGCTTCATCTGCATTTGAAATGTATGTGTTAATCTCTTTACTCTTTTTTATTCCTTCGAATGTTATCATTTATCTTTCTTCTTTCTTGTTTTAATCTTTTATGTTTATTGTTTGTTCAAAGCAGTTTAGCAAACCATCAACTGTGCTGTCGGAATCCTCAGAGTCCACCAGCCTCGGAGCAAAAACCAAGCCCTCTTGTATTTTGTCTAACTCTGCTTGAATCAAGTCTTTATTCTCTTTTTCAGAAACTAAGTTGCAATGGGCTTTCTCGGAAAAGCTCGGTATCAGCCTTTCCCCCAATATCTCTACGGATTGATATCTTCTTAGTGAAAGGCTTAAAAGATTAGTTGTGTCAACTTCCTTAATAACCTCTGCAAGCCTTTTCATAATCTTTTTTGCATCATCATTTTTTTGTGTTGAGGTTGATTGCTTTTTAACTGGTTCTTTAGCCTTTTCCTGCTTAACCTCTTGTTTGCTCTCCTGCTTGCTTTCTTCTTTTGCAGGTTTAGCCGCAACAAAAGCTCCCTGCGCAATCTGCTTTTCTAATACATTTATTCTATCGAATGCAGCAAGCATAGTTTCTTCCGTTTCGGGACTGCAAATCTTTATCAATGCGGCTTCAACGAGTATTCTCGGTTGAGGGAAAAGCCTTAACTGCGCTTGCGTGTTCGTAAGAATGTCCAATGAACGCATAAGTCGCTCTTTTGAAACATCTTTACCCTGCTCTATTGCTTTTTTCATGAAATCCTCAGTGCAATCGAGAATATCTGAACAGCTCCCGCATAGCTTGCCGTATAGTAATGCTCGAAAATGCGAGGTTAGCTCTGTAACGAATACAGGGATGTCCCTGCCTGCAATCATTTCATCGAACAGTTTCAACGCTTCAGGGGTGTTGGAATTGTTTAGCGCATCTGTAATTTTGAACAAATGCTCGGAATCTAAGCTGCCTAATATGTGATGCACATCGTCTGTTGAAACATTGTTACCGCAAAAAGAAATGCATTGGTCGGCTAAGGATAGCGCATCACGCATACCGCCATTTGCTTTTGATGCTATGGTTAGCAAGCCCTCATGCTCTACAGTTGCACCTACCTGCGACAATACGGAGGTTAGACACTGAATGATGTCCTTCGATTTTAGCCTTCTAAACTCGAATCTCTGGCAGCGTGAAGCTATAGTGGGTATTATCTTATGCGGCTCTGTAGTTGCTAAAATAAATAGCACATGAGCAGGTGGCTCTTCAAGCGTTTTTAGCAAGGCATTGAATGCGCTTGAGGTTATCATGTGTGCCTCGTCTATTATATAAACCTTTTTCCGCATTTTAATGGGTGAGAAAACAGCTTTTTCTATAAGCGCACGCATATCGTCAACACGGTTGTTTGAGGCGGCATCAAGCTCTATTATATCTACGTTATCATCTATGCTTTCTTTGCAGGCATCGCAGGCTAAGCAAGGCTCGCCCTCTATGGGGTTTAGACAGTTTACAGCCCTTGAAAGAATTTTCGCTGTGCTTGTTTTTCCCGTTCCCCTTGAACCGGAAAACAAATAGGCGTGCGAAACCTGTCCAGAGGCTATCTGGTTTTTCAAAATGGTGGTAATATGCTCTTGCCCTATTACCTCAGAAAACCTTTGTGGTCGATATTTTCTATATAAAGCCTTGTACTCCATTTTACCCTCTTAACAAATTCTTTGATTATTATACCACAAAACGGACTGTAAGTTAATTCTTGTTTTCGACAAGTTCTGCACTTATGCCTCTTAAAAATAATAACCTAAAGTATATGAATAAATAAGGGGGAGAAAATGCATCCACTTGTAGAAATAAAAAATGTTGGTTTAGTGTATCACGAACCACATGCAGAAACCCAAGCGTTAAACAATCTAAGTATGAGCGTAAACGAAGGCGAGTTTGTTGCGATAATAGGACCATCGGGTAGTGGTAAAACAACTCTGTTATCCTTGTTGTCGGGGTTTATTAAGCCTTCAGCAGGCGAAATTTTAATAAACGGAAAAAGCGTTGAAGAAATCGACTCCTCACAATCTCAAATAGGTTATATGCTACAGCATGACCATCTATTAGATTGGAGGACAATCGAAGGTAATGTTCTGTTAGGCTTACAGGTAAAGCACATGTTGAACAAAGAGACCCATGAGTATGCTCTCGAATTGCTTAACCGCTATGGGCTTTATGAGTTTAGAAACCACTATCCAAGACAGCTTTCGGGCGGTATGAGACAAAAAGCGGCTCTGATTAGAACGCTTGCCTTTTCGCCTTGCTTGCTGTTGCTTGACGAGCCTTTTTCTTCGTTGGATTATTTAACAAGGCTAAAGCTCGGTGATGAGGTTTACAAGATAATTCAATCCGAGGGCAAGACAGCCATCCTTGTTACTCACGATATTGCAGAGGCTATTTCGATGTCGAGCAGGGTGTATGTGTTTACGAGCAGACCCGCTTCGGTTCGTTCGGAGCATATAATAGAGCTAAATACAGAAAACGGAGCATTATCTACAAGGAATTTACCTGGATTTAAAGAATATTTTGATACCTTATGGAAGGAGTTAGATTATGAACAAACAAACAGCAAAACAAAATGATTATTCACCAGAGCACATACTGTTTTTACAGTCTATAAGACGAACCAAACTGCTAATCAATATATTGCGGTATGCTTTGTTCGTGGTTTTCGTTGTGTTATGGGAGGTTTTTGCAAGATTAAACATAGTTGACCCTTTCATATTTAGTAGTCCACTTCGAATAATTCAAACGCTTGGAAGCCTTTACAAAGGCGGCGACCTTTTGATGCACATAGGCGTAACGCTAACAGAAACCGTGTTGGGCTTTGTTTTAGGAACATTGGCAGGTACGGGAATAGCGATAATTCTTTGGTGGTCAAACACCGTTCAAAAGGTATTAGACCCGTACTTGGTAATACTTAATGCACTTCCGAAAATCGCCTTGGGCCCTATTCTTATTGTTTGGATAGGCGCAGGCATGAACTCAATTATCGTTATGGCATTGCTTATTTCACTAATAGTAACCATTATGACGGTTTTGTCTGGATTTATGGAGGAGAACGCTCAAAAACAGATGCTTATGAAAACCTTGGGGGCAAGCAAATGGCAAATCTTTTCATTGGTTGTGTTGCCTGCAAGCGGGCCTACAATTGTATCGGCGCTAAAGATTAGCGTGGGAATGAGCTGGGTAGGCGTTTTAGTTGGCGAATACTTAGTATCAAAGGCTGGGCTTGGTTATTTGATTGTTTATGGCGGTCAAGTATTTAAACTTGATTTGGTAATGACGAGCATTGTAATTATCTGCTTCTTAGCCGCATTGATGTATTTTGCCGTTCAATGGTTTGAAAAGGCACTTGTGAACTGGCGCTCTCATAGCAAAAAATAAACCCTAATGAGGCGAGCGGTAACGCTCGCCTCACAAAGCGAAAAAAATCAAAGGAGAATAAATGCTTATAGTAAAACTGGCGAATTTATTAACAGCACCTTAGTAGTTTCTAAGTGTGTGCGTAAAATCGCATTTGCAAGCTCTACATCTCTTGAACGACATGCTTCAAGTAACATAATATGGTCGTCGTAAGCGTTCTTATGAATTTGATTTTCTGAATAGAACGGACGAACATATCTATCCACATTGGCATGTAACTGGTCGATATATTGCTCTAATACAAGATTGTTCGCAGGGCGATACAAAGCAAAGTGGAATCGAAGGTTTAAATCTTCAAGCTTGTTTATATCGGTTTCATGCTTGAACTCTTCACAAATAGCTTGTGCGGATTCAATAATATCGTTTGTCATCGAGGTTGAAGCTACTGCTGCACGAATTGCACCAAGCTCTAATAAAATGCGAATATCCATGATGTTTTTCATCTCTTCAAGTGTAAGTTTTGTAACGACAGCACCCCTGTTGGGATAAATGCGTACAAGCCCTTGTGCTTCAAGCTGTCTAAAAGCCTCACGCACGGGGATATGACTTACACTTAACGCTTGAGAGATTTCATCCTGACGAAGTGGCACTCCGCCTGGTAATACTCCCCTGATAATTGCGGTACGAATAACTTGAAATACCCAATCTCTGGCAGCCATTGATTTAGGCTGTAACTCTTCTGCAATTGCTCTTAAATCCATAACCCTCACCTGTCTAAAAATATTTTTAGCAACAAATTCTTTGCGCTGTGTATATTTTATATTAGGGAAACGAATTTGTCAACACTTGATTTAATTTCCGACAAAAAAGTTATTTTATCAAACCTTCTTTCAAAAGCAATGTTATACTATGGCGAATCGTGTTTTATCAATTCATTTGACAATCTGCACGAGTAATGTATAATCATGGCGGAACATATTTGGTATAATGATTTCACAATCGGAGGGGACATGAAAAAAAATGCAATATCCTTAATACTTTTGCTAATAACTATAGTTTTAACAATGCTTAGTTGCTCTTCCCCTGCACTAAACAAGCTAAAAGACATTGTTATCAATGAAGTGGTTTCTTCTAACTCAAAAAGCCTTACGGATGCAGAATTAGATTCTCCCGACTGGATAGAATTCTATAATCCCACAGACTCAAAGATAGATTTAGTGGGTTATACGTTAAAAATAGTTAAAGGAGCTAACACTAATAGCTTTACCTTTGGTGAATACGAAGCTATGGCAGGCTCCTACAATGTTTTTTGTGCAAGCACCAACCCCCAACAAAGCAGTAAATATGTTAATATCGGCTTTAATCTTCCCAAAGATGGCTTTTCTCTATTTCTTTTTAATGCTAATCAAATACTTGTTAGCCAAGTAGTGGTTCCCTTTTTACCTGTTGATGTTAGCTTTGCAAGGATTGATTTAGGCGATTACAAGTTTTGCGCTTCGCCTACACCAGCAGAAAAAAACACAGGTAACTTTTATAGCACGATTGATGAGATTACAAACTCCAAAAACCAAGAAATAATTATCAGCGAAGCAACGAGAAAATGGGTAGAAATTTTTAATACCACTGATAACACAATCAACCTTAGTAGGTATTACCTTTCGGACAACAAAAACAACCCTACGAAGTGGCAAATGCCCGATTACTCATTGAAGCCAAAAGAGTTTGTTTTGATTAGCCTTGGTGTTGACGATGACGAATGCGACTACACCACAAGCTTCAAAATTGGAAAAGACGAAAGCTGTTTGTACCTTTCAGCTGTGAACGGTATAGAACAATCTCCTGAATACTTTGATTTGATAGATGTATCTGTTGGCGTAAACGATGCTTTTGAAACCGAATACTATCTCTTCCCAACAAAGGGCGAGAAAAACGGCGGCGCTACTCTGCAATCAAAGGAAAAAAGCGATATGCCTATTTCGAACTATGTAATAGTAAATGAGATTCAACTTAAGAATGCTACTACCTTGATTGATGAGGATGGCGACAGACCTGCATGGTTAGAGCTTTACAACAATTCGGAAAAAGAAATAGAATGATCTACTTATTCGCTTTCTGATGATGCTACCGAGTTAGTCAAATGGAAGCAAACAGGTATTACGATAAAACCGTATGAATACCTGCTTGTTTACTTGTCTGATAAGGATAAGCATTTGCATACAGATTTTAAGATTTCAAAGGGCGAATCGCTTTTTTTCACCGATTTGGAGAAGCTGCTCGTTCAAGAGGTATTTTTTGCTGATGAATGCAGGCTAAACGATATTTCTTACGGCATTAAAGATGGTCAAATGATGTATTTCGGAAAAGCAACCCCAGGACAAGAGAATTACACAAAGGGTTTTGACAGCATAACAAATGTTGAAAAGCTAAACGCTAATAGCTTGTGGATTTCTGAAGTATCTGCAACCTCCCCTGCCCGTTCTGACGATATGGATTGGGTAGAGCTGTATAACGATTCTGAAAACGATGTTGAATTATCAAATTATTATCTTTCAAATGATTTAGATAAGCCTATGCTTTTTCAATTATCGGGAATTATAGATGCCAAGTCGTACAAGGTGTTTTATGCAAGCAAGGATTCTACGAAGCAAGGTGATGATGTAATACCTTTTAGTATTTCTTTGGCTGGCGAAAGCCTTTTATTGTCTGATAAAAATGGCTACGGATATGATTTTTTCGAAACCGGGGCTTTAAGGCTTAATATCACAAGTGGCAGAGCAACAAACGATTATTCTGGGGAGAGGATGTTTTTTACCACCCCTACAAAGAACAGAGAAAACGATTCTGGGATTACAGGCTACTCCCCCACCCCTGTTTTTTCTATGGTGGGAGGGTTTTACTCGGATTCCATAACATTAGAGATTTCATGCGCTGACGCTAATAGCAAAATTTACTACACTACAAACGGCAGTGCGCCTACAAACGAATCAACGCTTTATTCCGCTCCTATAACAATTAGCAGTACAACGGTTTTATCTGCAATCTCATATTCCGAAAATAAGATAATAAGCGAAAAAGTCGTTGCAACATATCTAATTGAAAAACGCCACAGCTTGCCTGTTGTGTGTTTGTCTATAAATAAAAATGATTTTAACCAAGTTTACGCCGTAAAGGATAAGTCGGGTCCTATAGTTGAGCGTGAATGTTATATAGAGTATTTTGATAAAGACGGCTCTTTGGGAACCTCCTTTCCCGCCGGTGTGCGTGTAGCAGGTAACTCCACAAGGGTGTACGCACAAAAGTCTTTGGCATTATATCTTAGGGGGGCTTACGGACGCTCTTCTGTAACATATCCTTTTTTTGAAGATTACCCGATAACTCGGTTTTCATCATTAGTGCTTAGGAATGCAGGACAAAACCTTTCAGGCTCTCGAATTGCAGATGCGTATTGCTCTATGCTTATGAAGGGTATGAATGTTGATTATGCAGAAACACGCTTTGTTGTAGTTTATATAAACGGTAGCTATTATGGAATTTACGACCTGAAAGAAAATCAAAATGAGGATTTTTATGCTTCTCGCTATGGAATAAACCGCAGCACGATGAATGTTATCAGAAGAAATTTAGGTGTTTTAGCCGGAAGTAATACTCAAATAAAAGAGGTATATAGTATGGCGCAAAGCCTTGATTTGTCCAACCAAAGCAATTACGAAAGATTTTGCAAATATGTGGACGCAGATGCATTTATCGATTACATAATCGCCCAATCCTACATAGGTAATGCGGATATGTTTAACCAGAAGTTTGCGAATGCTTATGATTACGCTATAAAGTGGCGACCCGTTTTTTATGATTTAGATTTTGGTTTTAGTTACGCTGGGACGGATATTTTGAGTAAATTTTTTACAGGTGCAGGCGTGCCATCTCCCGATGGTTCATTAACAAATATGTATATCCCAACGGCATTAAAAAAGAATGAGGGATGGAGAAATAAGTTAATCGAAAGATACGCAGAGTGTATTAAGGAAAGATTCAGTAAAGCGGACAAGCTATTAGAAAAAATGATAACGGAATTAGAGCCGGAGATGCAGCGACATATTGAAAGGTGGCATAGACCAAGCAATTATGCGACTTGGCTAAGCAGTATCGATAATCTTAGAGGCATAGTAGCACAGCGCCCCGAGATAATGAAAACACGGATTAAACGCTACTTTAATTTATCTGACGCAAGGATGGCGGAGCTTTTCGGATAAAAGAACTCTTGCTTGCATAAATCCTATTTTTTCACTATACTTAGAAAGTAAATTATTTGTATGGGAAAAAGAAATGGAAAGAACAAACATAGTTCATGTGCCTAAAAAAGCTATTCAAGATGTGCAAGAAACGGCAAGACACATTAAAGAGCAATATGGAGCAGGCAAAAAGTATTTTGTAGAATCGTATGGTTGTCAAATGAACGACCACGATTCTGAACGCCTGCGTGGAATGCTGGATATAATGGGCTATACGCCCTCTGAAAATAAATTTGAAGCTGATTTCATAATATTCAATACCTGTTGCGTGCGTGAGCATGCAGAAAAGCGTGTTTTCGGTAATATAGGCGCATTGAAAAAGATAAAAGACGAAAGACCTAATTTAATAATAGGTGTATGCGGCTGCATGATGCAACAAAAGGCAGTTTCCGATAGACTGTTTAAGCGTTTTCCCTTTGTTGATTTGGTTTTTGGCACAAACGAGCTACACGAGTTTCCTCAAATGTTTGAAAAGGTGCTATCTGGGGTAAGGGTAAAGAAGGTACAAGAATCAGATGGCGAAATACCCGAGGGCTTGCCTGCAACACGAATAAATACGCTTTCAACAAGCCTTGTGGTTATGTATGGGTGCAATAACTTTTGCTCGTATTGCATCGTTCCTTATGTTCGAGGGAGAGAGCGTTCAAGGAATATTTCTGATATTATCGATGAAGCAATGCACCTTGCAGATAAGGGCTACAAGGAAATAACGCTTTTAGGGCAGAATGTGAACTCTTTTAAATCTGATGACGGACACGATTTTGCGGATGTTCTTCATGCGATGAACGATATTGAAGGAATAAGGCGTATTCGTTTTATGACCTCTCACCCAAAGGATTTATCTGATAAACTAATAGATGCAATGGCGGGCTTAGAAAAGGTATGCAACCATATTCACTTGCCTGTGCAGTCGGGAAGCGACAGGGTTTTGAAGCTGATGAATCGCAAATATGATTCGGCTCATTATATGCACCTTATTGACGAGTTAAGAAAAAACGTTGAGGGTATTGAGATTACTACGGATATTATTGTAGGCTTTCCAACCGAAACTGAAGAAGATTTTGAAGCAACACTTGATATTGTAAGGCAAGCGGAGTTTTCAGCCGCATTTACATTCAAGTATTCACCAAGAACTGGAACTGCTGCCGCAAGGATGGACGAGCAAGTTCCCGAAATCGTGAAAAAAGAAAGATTGCACAGGTTAAATTCCTGTTGTACCGAAATAATTACTACGAATAATCAAAAGCATATAGGTACAATCGGCGAGGTTTTTGTTGAGGGTGTGGATATGCGTGACAAGCCTATGGCTTTTGGGAAGCTAAGCAATTTCAAAATGGTTTACTTCCCTGGGGACAAAGACTTAATAGGGCAGTTTTTGAATGTAAAAATAACTAAAACAAAGCACAACTCGCTTTTCGGTGAGTTGCTATAAGTACGGAGGAAATAAT
>JAAZFD010000335.1 GCA_012511925.1 Clostridiales bacterium | reverse complement strand
GTGTAAAGGTGGGCTTATGCTTTCCTCTTAAAATTGCAGCAACCTGCGATGCCATCCTACCAAGCACCATACCTTCCGCATCGATAATATACCACTTGCGGTCAACGGTTTCTGCATTTGCCATATATGTTTTCATGGCGTGTCCTCCGATTCTTATACTATTAATTGCTGTGAATACGAAAATATACTCATAGGCTCCCGGGGCTGTGGTCGCCTAAGATAATTCCATTACACACAAACTTAATAATAATAAAAGGAAATGGCTTTGTCAAGCGGAAAATGCATAAAAAATGAGAATTTTACAAATTATCCTCCATTTTTTTCTTATCGCTTAGCGATTTGACTTTATTCTCCTTTTGCTTTAATATCATAGTGAAAAAACGCAAACAAAAGAGGTACTATGTCAAAGCCGCCAGACAAAAAATCTGTAATATCGCTAATCATTCTTATTAGCCTTGTTGGATTTTGCATTTATGCGATTGTAGCACGCACGCTTTCGCTAAGCCCTGCATTGAATCCAAGCGAAACCACGACGCCTGTTATGAATGAAGACTATGCTCCAACGGTTAATGAATTCATTAACAGCATAAAAACGGTAAATGGAAGTCTGATAAAAACTGTTTCCGAACTTGAATACACACTGCTTTTAACAAACGATACTCAAGGGAATATGACGCTTACTACGAATGGCTACTCGATTTCTTTGATTTTGATTGAGTATAGTACCCCGATTAAGCCAGAAAAAAGTAACAATTCTTTTCCCATTTATGGCGAGCTGTACGAAATCGAGCTGAAGGAATACAACAACGCTTGCGATGAGATTTGCAATTCTGTGAAAACTATTCTAACTGCGTTCCGAAAAAACAATCAGATTCAAAGCGCGGATGAAATCAAGTTAGGGTTAGCAATTAAGGATGCAATAGAGGAAAAATCAAACGCAACTTTGGTTATTGATGGGGTTAGCATAAAAATCAAGTGCAATGATGGCTTGCGGATTGTTATTGAGTAACTATTCACTACACCTAACAAGTTCAAACTTGTTTTTGTTGAACTCTATTATTCCCTCATCGCGCATTTTGCAAAGCTCATTTGACATTGCACTTCTGTCAACAGAGAGATAGTCTGCAAGCTCTTGTCTATTAAAAGGTATGGAAAAGCGGTTGCTTTTCGCTATTTCTGCCTGCTCACTTAGATATGATAAAAGCTTTTCACGTGTTGTGCGTTTCGAGTTGTGTTTGATTTTCGTGGTCAGCTCATCAACCTTTTTTGCCAATACCGCCAATAGATTTTGTATAAGCCTTGTGTGGAATTTACAAGCGGTTGTGCAGGTGGTAGTAACCTTTTTAACATTCATAAAAAGCACTTGAGTTTTTTCAACTGCATAAATGCTAACTGATAGCTTTATAGTTGGGTCGCAAGCATAATCCTCGCCAAAAAGCTGGCTATTAGTTACCGAGCTTAAGAGATTTCTATTCCCCAAATAATCTTCTTCTATTATATGAATAGTACCCGTTAGCACCATTCCCATACTATTTATCGAATCACCAACATAGAATATGTAGTCGCCTTTATCAAAGGTTTCGACTTTCGAGCTAAGGCATTTTAACATCATGAGAATTTCACTATCCCCCATACCATGGAATAACGGTGAGGTTTTTATTATAGGTAAAAAATTTTCCATAAAATTCTCCAAAAACTTATTTTCCGTTATATTTACAACGGAATTGTTCTTTTTATTATGTTATACTCTGTTTGAAAAGTCAATAACTTATGTGAAAAAATATGGAAATTACATAAGATATGTGATATAATATATAGGAGGAAGAATTTATGGTACGCAGAATTATACAAATTGACGAAGAAAAGTGCAATGGTTGCGGTGCTTGTGTAACCGCTTGCCACGAGGGCGCTATAGGAATGGTAAACGGTAAGGCTAAGCTAATGCGTGATGACTATTGCGACGGCTTGGGAGATTGCTTACCAACCTGCCCAACTGGTGCAATTACATTCGAAGAAAGAGAAGCTGCTGAATACGACGAAGCAGCAGTTAAAGCGAATATGCTTGCGAAAGAATCTGCGAAAAAGGACTTACCCTGCGGTTGCCCCGGTTCTCAAAGCAAGCTGATAGACCGCAAGGTTCAAACTACTACCCCTACTTCCAATGTAGATAGTCAACTGACCCAATGGCCTGTTCAGATCAAACTTGTGCCAATAAACGCACCGTATTTTCACGATGCCAAGCTACTTATTGCGGCAGACTGTACAGCTTTTGCTTACGGCAATTTCCACAAAGACTTTATTTCTGGGCATGTAACGCTAATTGGCTGTCCTAAGCTCGATATGGTGGATTACGCAAACAAACTGACCGAAATTATCAGGCTGAACGACATTAAGAGCGT
>JAAZFD010000334.1 GCA_012511925.1 Clostridiales bacterium | reverse complement strand
GAAGTTGCGAATCTCGATGTTGACAACTCAATGAAGTCATCGTTTATTATCGCATACGTGCTTTTATTGTTTGTTCCTCTAAGCATTAACTTAGGTGTTGTCAACCTTTTTCCCTTCCCCGCACTTGATGGCGGCAGATTGGTATTTATGCTAATTGAATTAGTGTTTAAGAAGCCTGTGCCTGTAAAAATCGAAGCTATTATACACATGGTAGGCTTCTTCCTGCTTATGGCATTGATTGTATTCGTGCTGTTTAATGACGCATTGCGAGTAATAATGAGATAATGAGCAAACGGGTTCGCATTGGTAATATCTATATTGGCGGAGGGGAAAATATTGCCGTTCAGTCTATGACGAATACGGATACTGCCGATGTGAACAAAACCGTTGCGCAAATATTAGCTTTAGAAAAGGCGGGCGCTGATATTGTCCGCTTTTCGTGCAATAATCTCGATTGCATACACGCAATAAAAGAGATAAAGCGTCAAACGAATATTCCACTTGTTGCCGATATTCATTTTGATTATAAGTTAGCAATTTTAGCTTGTGAAAATGGGATAGACAAGCTAAGAATCAACCCCGGAAACATAGGCGGAAAAGCGAATGTAGCTAAAGTTGCTGATGCTGCAAAGGCGGCTAATATTCCTATACGAATTGGTGTGAACTCTGGCTCGGTTGAGCGTGAACTGTTGGGAAAGTACGGCGGTCCTACCCCACAAGCCTTGGATGAAATCGCATTGAATCATGCAAAGATGCTTGAAAATGAGGGCTTTTACGATATAGTTATTTCTATAAAGGCATCAGATGTAAAAACTACTTACGAAGCGAATTGCTTGCTATCTCAAGCTGTTGATTATCCCATTCATATTGGAGTAACCGAAGCAGGCTTGGGCGAAAGCGCTGTTGTAAAATCGTCTGTCGGTATAGGTGCTTTGCTTTTGAATGGTATCGGAGATACTGTACGGGTTTCGGTAACTGGCGATGTTGTGCAGGAGGTTGTTATAGCCAAACAAATCCTAAGAGCGCTAAACCTAACCAACGATGGCTATTTTGATATTATCTCCTGCCCTACCTGCGGACGAACTACGGGCGATTTAGAGAAAGTCGTGTTGCGAGTAAAGCAGGAGTTAGCTGACTTAGCTCCCAAAAGCAAGATTAGCATTGCCGTTATGGGCTGTGTTGTGAATGGTCCCGGCGAAGCAAGAGAAGCGGATATGGGTATTGCTTTTGCTAAAAAGGGTGCTGCTGTGTTCAAAAAGGGCGAGCTTGTGTATTCGGGAGCTATTGAAGAAACTGTTATGAGATTCATAAATGACTGCAAGGAGTTAGCAAAATGACTGCCCCTGTTCAACAGATATTAGAAAGATATCTGCTAAAGGTTCATGAAATTACCTTCTATAAGCGTAGCAAAAGGCTTGAATTGAGCCTTGTTTCTGATAGATTCGTGAAACCTAACGATAGGACAAAAATTCAAAGCGATTTATTGGCGAATATTCCTGCCGTGTCGGATTTTTGCTTGAATATAAAATGCGCCGATGCCGACAAGGCACTTTTCGAAGACATAGACAGCGCAAAAGACATATTGAAGGAGTACGCAAAGGAGTTAAACCCTCAATGTGCACCTATTATCGACTGCTCTATTTGGGAGATAAACTTAGATAGCAATTCTATTATTGTGCGAGTTCCTGAACGCTATGCGAAGCTGATGCATGAGCCGATAAGGGAGGTTTTTGCGCACCAAGGGCTTACGACAAGGTTCGAGATAGTTGGGGATGAAAAGTTAGATATAATAAAGGGAAAAGTGCCTAAGAAAGATGTTGTGCTTTCTGCTCCTAAGCCAAAGAAGGTTACAAACGATACAAAGATAATTTTTGGCTCACTCATTCCTGAAAACACAAAGCTAACCTCTATGAGCGAGTTGCGAAAGTTAGCCAATGAGCTTAGAAAAGAAATTGCTAACAGCGATAAAGCGCCAAGTGTTCGTGTTACCGTTTGCGGTGAAATAATTGCACTTACCGAGGAGGAGGAAAAGCGCAAGGAGCAGAATTTAGACAAGCTGCGTAGAGTTATTGCTGATGATTCCTCTGCCGTTCAGCTACTTAGCTTTAAGTTGGAAAACGATAAGAAATTGGCTAATCAAAGGATTGAGGAAGCCGAAAAAGCGGATTCCCTGCTTGTGGTGCGTGGCAAGCTAAGTGTTAACAAAAACAGCGACGAGTTCTATATAATGCCCTACGATATAAACACAAAAGAAAAGAAGCGCAGGGAGGACAAGTCTGAGAAAAAGCGTGTGGAATTGCATCTGCATACAAGAATGTCGGAGATGGACGCACTAACAAAGGTTTCCGATGTAATAAAAACGGCCGCAAGATGGGGGCATAAGGCGGTTGCAATTACCGACCATGGCGTTGTTCATGCATTCCCCGAAGCCATGGATACGGCAAAAAAGTGCGGAATAAAGCTGATTTACGGTGTAGAGGGCTATCTGCAAGACGATTGTGAGCTTTTATACGATTTTGGCGAGAGTTTTGTTTCCGTTGATGGCATAAAGCGTTCGCTTGTTTCTGTATCGCTTGTTTGCTTCAATGTGTTAAACGAAAAGCATTTTGTTGAAATCTCCGCTGTTAATCATGCAACGGGCGAGCGTTTTACAACGCTTGTAAACTCTGGTGCGCCAATACCTGCAAGGTTTCCTATTAAGTACGATAAGGAGCTTTTAAGTCAGGCACCGCATACCGAACAGGCAATAGAGAGCTTTTTGAGTTTTTTAGGTGATTCAATCGTTGTATGCCATGCTGCACAAGATTATTTTGCGCTTTGTTCAACAGCTAAACGCTATGGCTATGAAATGTGCAAAAACCATATAAATACGCAGACCTTAACGCATTATTTGAAGCAAGAAGCGGTTGCTTACGATAAACTGTCAAACGCTTGTGATGAGTTTGGAATTTCTACTGATTCCGATAATGCAACGCTAACACAAAGGCTTTATCAGCGCATTTGCGAAGCACTAAGGAAAAATGATTGCACATTACCGCTAATGCACGGCGAAGTTCAAAAGAACAAGAAAAGGCGGCACAACTATTTTCATATAATTTTGCTTGCAAAAAACAGAGAAGGCTTGAAGAACCTTTACAGGCTTGTAAGCTATTCGCATATCGAGAATTTTTCACATGAGCCTTTAATTCCAAGAAGTTTATTTGGGGTTATGAGAAACGGAATAATTTTAGGCTCTGCTTGCGAGCGTGGCGAGGTTTTTAGATGCGTTTTAGAGAAAAAATCAGAAAAAGAGATATTAAAAACATCATCATGGTACGATTATTTAGAGATTCAACCCATAGGCAACAACGCCTTTATGGTTAGGAATGGCATGGTTGAGAGCGACGAGGATTTGCGCAACCTAAACAAAAAAATCGTAGCTTTGGGAAGTGAGCTAAATATCCCTGTTGTGGCAACCGGCGACGTGCATTTTTTAGAGCCGGAGGACTCCATTTATAGGGCAATAATTATGCACTCAAAGCATTTTAAGGACGCAAACGAGCAACCACCGCTTTATTTCAAAACAACCTGCGAAATGCTTGAGGAGTTCTCATACTTAGGCGAAGAAAAAGCAATGGAAGTTGTGGTTGATAATCCGAACGGAATTGCCGAATCATGTTCTCCGCTAACCGCCTACTTAGACGAAAAAACTACATACTCTCCTGTTTTTGAGAACGCAAGCGAGGAGCTTTTGTTTATGTCAAAAACAAGAGCGCATAATCTTTATGGCGATGATTTACCCGAAATCGTTGAGAACAGGCTAAAATTCGAGTTGGATTCCATAATAAATAACGGCTATGCAACGCTTTATATGTCGGCTGTTAAACTTGTAAAAAAGTCAAATGACGACGGCTACTTGGTGGGTTCTCGTGGCTCTGTTGGCTCTTCCTTCGTGGCATATTTGGCTGATATTACGGAAGTAAACCCGCTTTCTGCACATTATCTTTGTCCCGAATGCAAAAATAGCGAGTTCATTTCAAAATACTCCTGCGGCTCTGATATGCCTAATAAAAAGTGTTCGAAT
>JAAZFD010000333.1 GCA_012511925.1 Clostridiales bacterium | reverse complement strand
GCTGTTACCTCACCATAATGCGCCACAACTTCCGTTTCGCCATAGGACACAGGCGTTACAACACCGTCTCGCACAGTCGCAATATTATTGTCTTTGCTTTCCCAAGTCAAAGATAATACCTTTTTTTGCGGAAAAACATTTGCAGTCAAGGTGTAGCTTTCGTCTAAGCTAATTCCGATTTGCTTTTTGTTTAGTGATATTACTTGATTACCTGCTTGAATCCCATGCCCCTCATAAATTACTACATTTTCTAATTGCTCGGGTATTGCTAATGGAAATTCCAATGAATTTTCGTTATTCCCAACGAGAACATTTGCTGCAAAAAGCATATTCACCGCATCATCAAGGCTATCCGCAGTTAGCGGGTTATAATCGCTGCTGTTCAACTCGCCTGTGCTTGCTTCATAAATAAATGCGTAATAAGCCTTTGCCTTTTCCACTATTATGCATAAATCTTGCCTTGACTTTTGATTGCTTTCACAATACGCAACATAGTTTGTAAGCGTGTTTTTAGCGTCTGACAGTGCAGACTTAGCATTTGCATTTTCTATAATTTTAGAAAACACAGGAATTAGTATTGCCGCTAAGATTCCTATAATGGCAAGTACGATAATTAGCTCTACGATTGAGAATGCTTTTTTGGTTTTCATAATGTCCTCCCATATATAATTTCATTTAAAATACTACCTTTTGAGCTGTTGACTATATATTAACCACTATTTGCCATGTTGTCAAGGGGAAATATATTGTGGGAGTGCTTAGTGGGTAGTTTTTGTGTTTTGTAAGCATTTGCCGTTAAATTGTTTGCGTATTACGAGGGCGAATATAAGAGTGTTGCCCCTACAACGAAGTATGTTTTGTGGTGCGTGTTATGCGGACGCGCAATGCGCGCCCCTACAATGAGAGGTTAATCTCTAAGTTCTAACAACTATTTCATATATAATGACTGCATCCTCCTCCTTTCGCCTAATATATTTTTCAATGCCAATTATATGTGTTATAATGCATTGGGGTAAAAATTTTACACTTTCTTGACATTAAAGCGGGAGGTAAGGATATGGCAGTTATTGATGTTATTAAGGCAAGGGCAAAGGCTACTAAAAAGCATGTGCTTTTACCCGAGGGTAGTGAACAGCGCACACTAAAAGCAAGCGAAACAATTGTTCGTGAGGGCTTGGCGAATGTTACTCTTTTGGGGAACGAGCAAACGATTAGAGAAAACGCAAAGAATTTAGGCGTAAATCTTAGTGGTGTGAACATAATCGACCCAGAGGTTCACCCAAACTTACAAGACTATTCACAGCAATTTTACGAAATGCGAAAAGCCAAGGGTTTGGAGTTAGAAGCTGCACAAAAGCAGATGAAGAACCCTTTATTTTTTGCCTGTATGCACATTAAAAACGGCTTTGCAGACGGTATGGTTGCAGGTGCTATAAACACAACGGGAAACACATTGCGCCCAGGGCTTCAAATAATCAAAACGGCTAAAAACGCAAATACGGTTTCGGGTTGTTTTATTATCGAAGTGCCTAATTGTGAATATGGCGAAAACGGAGTATTCCTATTTGCAGATTGCGCAATAACGCCCGACCCGACAGACGAGCAATTAGCTGCAATAGCAATCTCATCGGCACAAACCGCAAAAAGTCTTTTGGGAATTGATGCTAAAATCGCAATGCTTTTATTCTCAACAAAGGGAAGTGCAAAGCACGATAATGTAGTTAAGG
>JAAZFD010000332.1 GCA_012511925.1 Clostridiales bacterium | reverse complement strand
GTGTAAATAATGGCACAATATACACCTACTATACAAATGGCTTATTAAAAACTAAGACCAACAGTATTGGCAACACTACGTCGTATACTTATGACTTATATGGGAACAAAGCCACAGAAACATATGCAAATGGCGCAATAATAAAGTATGAGTATGATTCTATGAATAGGGTTTCATGTGAGTACTTCAAAGATATTAACGAAGAGAATTTTGTTTTAGTTTCAAAATACACTTATGCAACCTCAAAAACAACCAAGCTGGATTACTTTGATGATTATACAATAGCTACTACTATAAGCGAGTTTGATACGATGGGTCGCCTAATTAAGCAAACCAACCCAGACGGGAAATCAATTACGAAAACTTATTATGGCAACAATTTGGTTAGATCTTCTACAGATGCAAATGGCAACACTACAGAATACACCTATGATGTTTTAGGAAATGTTTTGGTTGAAAAAATCTCCTTTGAAAATAGCTCATACCAATATATATACTTCGAATATGATAAAGAAGGGAATTTGTCATCGAAAAAAATTACTAACAACCTTCCAAATCAGTCTGAAACATTTAGAACTGTTGAGTATGTTAACAGCAGTCGAGGCTTTTTGCTTGCCGTCATTAATTATGATAATGGATACACAAAAAATGTTGTGCAGTATTATTATGATTTCGAAGGAAATGTTTTGCGCAAATATACTGGTTTAGACTCGTTACTTACTATTACAGGTCTAGATATTGTTAGCGGTGAAAGTACGTATTCATTAGAAAAGTTCGAGTATGACTGCTTTGGAAACGTGCTGAAAGAAACAAATGCGAACGGATTTGCCCAAACCTATCAATATGATAAGAATAGCAATCTAGTCCGCAAGACTGATCGCAATGGAGATACTGTTGAGTACACATACGATTATGGTAATAGAATGCTGACTAAAACTTCCTCTAAAGCTGGAACTGAATCTTATTCTTATACTTATGATTGTGTTGATAATCTTATTCTTGTTGTTAGTGAAAATATGACCTCAACTTATACTTATGATGGAAAAGGGAATATGTTAACTAAAATCGAAAACGGCTTTAAAAATACTTATACTTATAATAGGATTGGCCATCGCACATCATTAACCGTAGAAACCAACGGCACAATCATGCAAAGCCTAACGTATGAATATGATTTATGCGGCAGGCTTACTGCCTTAAAACAAGATGATTTACTGATTGCATCCTACACATATGATAACAACGGGAATCGCTCAAGCCTTGTTTATGAAAATGGTATTTCTGTTAAGTACACTTACAATAAGGCTAATCTAGTTAAGAGTATCACTAATATCGATGCAGAACAAAACATTATTTCAACATTTGGCTATGAGTACTATTTAGATGGAAACCAAGCAAGTAAGTCCGACTTACAATACATCACCAATTATGAGTACGATGGTTTAGCAAGATTAGTAAAAGTTTCAGAAAATGACTCAACAACAACTTATCTATATGATGATAATGGAAATAGGAAAGTGAAAACTCAAAACGGTATTGTAACAGTATACGATTATGATGCCAACAATCAATTGGTAGCAGAAACTACCGGTTCGGAAGTGATTAACTACTCTTATGATAAAAATGGGAATACAACTTCAAAATCATCTGCGGTGACTAATGAATCCTATGAGTATAATGGGTATGACCAATTGATACTATTTTCATGCAATAAGGGCACATATACTTACATATACGATTACAATGGTATGCGTAATTCTAAGTCGAATGGAACTTCAACTATACAATATGCTTGGGACGGCTCAAACATAATTGTTGAAAAGACGGGTTCTACTATCACAGACTATGTGTACGGAATTAATCTGGTCTGTGCTATTAAAAATAATAGTTATGAATTTTATCTACATAATGCACATGGAGATGTGGTAAACATAACGAATGCAGAGGGTGTAAATATTAGGGAATATTATTATTCTCCATATGGCATTGAAAAGAACCTCGATAGTTCAGATAGTAACCCCTATAGATTTGCTGGTGAGTATTATGATAAAGAGTCAGGAAATTACTACATAAAGGCACGATATTACAACCCATCCATAGGTCGCTTTACCTGCGAGGATACATTCCAAGGGAACAACAATGATGCTTTGTCATTAAACAGGTATTCGTACGGTCATAATAACCCTATTTTCTACATTGACACTGATGGTCACAAAGCGGTAAGCGTTGCTAATGTCTTGTTTGACGCTAGTAACGCAGGACTAAGAGCAGGGCTTAATGCTGCAGGAAAAGAAATTGCTAAGGATGCTTTTTTCAACGAGAAACTTACTTCAATAAACAAATATACCGATATTATCGTAACGAACAGCAGAAGCGGTTTCATTCAATCTGTAACTGGAAGTGTTTTAAGTTACATGGGGCTCAACGACTTAGCTCCCATTGCTCGAGCAACTAAAACAGTATACACAAATATGAAGACTGCAAAAAACAGCGATACTGCATTTCCATCCTCTGGATTAGCCGCTTCGTTTTTCGATGTTTCTACATCGATGTCGGGACTAACTGGCATTAATGGTGCGCTGATGGGTAACTTGATGAATTTATTAAAAGACTCCGCAACCAGCAACTTGGACAATAATATAAACATTCGTGTATTAAGGCGAGTATTTACTAACACCGAGACTTCTAAAAATGTTAAGGCTGCAAAAACATATGCGGGACAAAAAGCATATAATAGCTATATTAGAAAGGGTTATTCGTCGAGTATCGCTTCTGTTGCGAGGATTCATGCAAGCTACACTACGGCATTAGATTACTCGAGCAGCTATGCTGAGAGCATCATGAAAAACTATAACACCAGTAGGAGTTTCTGGGATATTTTGTTTGGTAGGAAATAGTGTAAGGATTTGCTTGTTTGTAGCTATGTCGAATTTTTAAATATACTGTAGGGTTTCTTGGCGGCAATTGTGTAAATTATCTTACCACAACTACCTCTATCACCCGGACCGCATCTAAAACATGACAAGCTATTATAATGTGGTTTACTTTAAGAAAAGTGTAAGTATACCACGATGGCAATGCCCCCATATACTTAACAGAAGAAGGCGGAAAAGTTGTAGAGAAGTTTGCAAACTCATTTGATTACTTGTGCTCATATTATTCTTGTTTTAGACTGAACAGGAAAGAAAGATCACAAGAGAATCAAGCGAGCAGCCGAAGCATACGATGTTTCAAGGCAAGCCGTTTGCACATCATTGAGGACTACTACAATTCAAAAGATGTTCGCGATTTTCTTTCGCGAAAAAACGAGAAACACCGCCAGTTCCTGCGAAGGTAATTGGGGAAGTTAAGGCTCATATAATCGCCTTGGCTTGCAGTGCGCCTCCTAAAAGATATTTAAATGCGGACGGTAAGGCTTTTAACAGAATAGACTGTTGGACTTAATATCCTTGATTAGGTTCAGCGATGACTATACAACGCCTTTTAAAAAAAGAAATAAAAGCTCGCTTGAAGAAAATGTGGTGCATTCCTCCCAAACAAAACGCTAGATTTGTTTGGGAGGATGGAAGATTTTCTTTCGGTTACTTCAAGACCACACAATGTGGTTTGCATAGACAAGAAACTCTACCTACCCCTATTTACTTTCAAACATATAAAATAGGGGTGCATACCAGTTAGCTTGTGGCTAATAACATGCACGCATCAAAATAAATACCCACCCGTAGCCGAGTGGATATTACCAATTATTTTATACAAGAAACCCGTAAATCAATTAAGGTTTTGACTTCGTTTTGGCGAAACAATAGCAATCAATATTGCCACAGCATCACCCGTGTTTACAACTCCATCGTTATTCATGTCTGCCGCTATTAACCGAGTCTCATCAAGAGGTTCTCCACCAGTAACTGAGCGTAGAATAAGCACTGCATCGCCCGTATTTACAACTCCATCACCGTTTGTATCGCCTGCCAAAACGTCTTTCTCGTATATTGCTGCTACATACTTATCGGTTTTCACATTCCTATAATCGCCTTCCCAACCCACAAAGGTATATCCTTCATGTGCAATAGGTTCAGGAGGTTGAACATTTCCACCATGCTCAACTGTATAGGTTGCTATTATTTCCTCGTCAACGCTATCAACAAAGGCAACAGTATGAGTTTCTACGGTGCTTTGTGCGATTTCAGTTTCAAACTCGCCGTCATTGTCTGTATCCGCTAGTGCCGATGCAGTACCGTCCCCATTCTCAACTATTAACAATTCGTTTTCTGTTGAAGAAATGGCTATAACAATCGAATCGGAACTATCATGAAACTTGACTAGCGAATCAGAAAGATTATCGCCTTGCACTAAAAAGCCATTACCGTTTGACGATGATGTTGCGTATGTTTCCGCTTTGCCATCAACGCTTATAGTTGTAAACCCAACAGATTTCTTTTGTTGGTTGTATGTCAAGGACAGATAATAACTTCCTTCCTCCATGCTTACAG
>JAAZFD010000331.1 GCA_012511925.1 Clostridiales bacterium | reverse complement strand
CTTTAGTCTTGTCTAAAGCATTACCTTCGCCAAATACTTCATCTGGCAATAAAAAGTCAAGTGTTTCAAAAACTGATTTATTAAAGCTGTTTATGCCAGCCATAAAGTTGTTGCCAAGCCATTCCCATACGGTAGGATTTCTTAGAGTGAATAAAACCTCGTTTATGTTAGCGAGCATTTGTGTTTTTTTGTCCGAATCTTCCCACTTGTTTACATCTTCCCTGAGGCTTTCCATTTTCTTAATCTCTTCATCAATTTTGCCGTTTATTTCATTAAGCCTTTTTTCTACTTCTGGAAGATACTGCTTTGCAAATTCAGTTTTTTCAATTAGTTCATCATAGGTTTGTGGTCTTTGCGAAAATTGGCTTTTTTGTACTATATTGCTATACTCTGTTCTTAATTTTTCCAGATAACTTTTTTGGGCAACAATTTCTTGATATACGTTATATTGATTGTATAAATCTTGGTTAATATCAGAATATGTATTTCTACCAAAGCCGCCCGTTGAAGCAACTCCACCGCCGCCAATGGTAGATGCTTTAATTGGATTATTAGTTTTAGGTGTGTTATCTATGTTTGTAGTTCCATACCATAATTCTTCAAACGATTGTTTCACGCTCTCCACCTACCTTTGCGCGGGAGTATATCCACTTCCATATCTGCTTCTTAATATTTCGACAACTCTTGGTGTAATTAGCCCATCGTTATATAGTCTCCCAACAAAACTTTCCATTTGTTTTGCTGTTAATGGTACATTTTGTTGTTCTAAGAAGATTTGAATGTAATTGATTTGAGCGTTTTCTGCGCCTTCATAATCAAGGGTATATCTCGATAGCTGTCTTATGTATTCGACGTTCGGCACTTTATAATTCATAAACGCAGTTGGCAGGTTCGCCTGTGTACTTTGCTGTGTCTGTGTGCCTTGATTTTGCTGTATGGTTTGCGCATTTTGATATACGGAAATACCCTTGTTTGCCATTTCAAGAGCTTTGTTAATGTTATCTATAGCAGGTTGAATTCCAACACCTATATCATCCTGTACTTGTACGCCTCCGCCGCTACTACTTGCCCTTGCCATCTTCTCTTGATGCGCCCATCCCGCTCTTGTCATTTTTTCATCCTGCGCCCAGCTTTCCTTTGTCAGACGTTCATTCTGTGCTTGTAAGAGTACGTTTGCCCTGCTGTTGATGTAATCAGAATACGCGCTGCTGATTATCTGCTGTGCCTGCGTCTGCACGTTGCTTTTCTGTGTGTCAATGTTCTGTAAGCCCTGCGTTTTGGCAAGGTTAATATCGCCTAAAGTCGTTCTGTAAGCGTTACCAAGATTGACTAACGAGGTTTCGCTTGCGCCTGTGCCGTGCAAGCCCATCCTTGCCATCTGTTCAGGCAATACCCTTTGTGCCTGTGCGTAGTTGCCGCTTGCAGCCCTTGTGCTGTCATAAGCCTGTTGTGCAATCGTCTGTTTGCCCGCTTCAAGCTCTGATAGTAATGCGCCTGTACTTGCTTCGTGTGCTTCCGTCTGCCTTCTGTACGCTTCCTCTAAGTCCTTTAGGATAGTGTCATAAGGATTGCTCACAATAGGCGTAGTCGGCGTCTGTGCGGGCGTTTGTGCGGATGGTGTGCCGGAATTATCTGTCGGCAGCGCAAGAGTTTTCCCCGCGCTTATCTTGTTGGGGTCGGTAATATACGGGTTGAGTTTTAAAAGTTCCTCTATCGTTGTCTTGTTCTGCTTGGCAATTTTGCTTAATGTATCACCCTTTTGTATAGTATATGCCATTTATCTTCACCTCTTAACGTAATTGGAAGTTGTAAACCGTTTTGTTATTCCCAGTAACGCTATGCTCTCGTCTTTGTTTCTGAATCCTTGGTAGAAATGAATGTGATTTCCCACCAAGGGCCAGTTGGTTCCCCGTCAACAATTGGCCACGTTCTGCGCACCGAT
>JAAZFD010000330.1 GCA_012511925.1 Clostridiales bacterium | reverse complement strand
GGATTCGAAAAGATACTAATGGAGGCAAAAGGCATGAACGATATTCAAGAAAAAACTCGTAAGCAGTTTTGTGAATGGCTGACGAAAAAAGCTCCAAAAGCACAGCTGGATTCTGTGTGTCGCTCTCTGTCAGTCGCCGAAGTGTTTTGCCTAAAAACCAAAGTCCTCTCCACGCCGCTGTTCGAAACAACAGATGTAGCAACAGTAAAACGTTTTGCAAAAACCGTGAGACAGAATAAAATATTCAGAATCAAAAACAAGAAGCAGATAAACAGTATTGTTTCTGCTGCGGATTGGTATTATGCATTTGTAAGAGCATTGCCAGCTATTCAACACACGGAAAACAATATAGAAAAAGCTTCAGTTACCATTGCAGAAGCAGAAAATCTCGCAGTTGTTGATTTTGATGATTTGCAGTCTCTCGCATTTACAAAGCCAGTTGCATTGATTTACTGTGGCTATCGTGATGAGTCGATCTCTAACTGGGCTGATCTATATGTTAAGCTGGTCTCCAGACTTTACAATGATTATTCGAGTTCTATACCCGTAGGAAAGTCATTCACAGGGTCTGGACGCATAGATTTTGGCAATAAAGAAATTGCCAGAGAGATGACAGCTCCCAAACCTATATACATGCAGATGTACTTGGAGACGAATTTGAGCGCCACTAACACCGTTAGCAAGGTAAAAGCTTTGCTGGACATTTGTAATGTTGATTATAGAGAGGTTGTTATTGAGTATCAGAAAAAGGAATCCCCGGATATGCCATCCAGCGATACCGCTATGCAGCAAGGCAGCATCCCTATTAGCACCATCTCATTTTCCGATTGGTTGAGAAATATAGAAAAAATGGCAGATGGAACATGCCGCAGCTACGTTTCGTCCTTAAACAAGGCAGAAGAGTACGCTCAAGAACATAATCTTTCAAGCCAAAGAATCGTCGGCGTTGACAGCGACGAAGCATTAACAACCATAGCTTGTTTGATGGCAAACGAAGGGTTCAGGCAGGTCAATCAAGACCAACATGATCGTTTTTCTGCTGCATTTCAGAAATTAGAGAAATACTGCAGATACCTTAGCTCTGACGGAACAAGGTCGATAGATGTTGGTGCAATTGATTCGCCGCGAAGAGTAAAAACATCATCTGTATCCCAAAGCAATTCCGCACTCAACGAACTCGCAGAGTCTCTGTACACATTTTTGAAAGAGAGTAGCGATGGAATATCAAAAGATGACATTCTTGCGCATTTTAATAATTACAGCACACAACAGGTTAATCGCGCTTTAGTAGAATGCCATGCTGTTAAGGTACTCAAGAATTATTATCACAAAGATAATATCAGCGATTTTGATGAGATGGCTGATATCCTTCTCGATGTGTTATTAAAGCAGTTCGCGGCGAACGGAGACTACACATCCGCACAGCAGCTCTATAATGATGCGCATTTTCGGCTTGATGATTTTTTCTTTTACAATAATGCATTTGAATCGCGCCCGGAGGTATTTGACCTCGCGGTACATCTTTTTACTCAGGAGAATTATAAAGGTAATTCTTTCTTGTTCCTGAATGGTATGCATATCTGGAAGAACGAGCCAAACTATCCGAAAGACTTTCACGGTTTGTTAATCAAGTATGGTCGGGAGCATCAGAATATTTTTACCCGCAAACAGGCACTTACCTTTTTTGAGTCAATCGGCTCTACAACACCAGACCAATCATTCTCAAATATTCTATTCACCTCAGGAAGTAAATCCTTCCTTCAGTATGCTGAAAACTGCTTTGTCTTGAATGAAGCACTTCATGTGAACGATAATTTCCTGAGTGCTCTCAGGATTCAAATAGAAAATCTGCTTGAAGGTGAAGATTATATTGCCTTCGGCGAAATTGATGATTACTTCTATACAACGCTTCCGGCTATCCCGGCAAACATTCAATGGTCGCCGCTTTTGCTGGAGGATGTGTTGCGCATATTTGACATTGGGTACATTACCATTGAAGCTGGTAGCGACAATGACAAAAAGACCATTCCGGCAGCAATTCTGAAGAAAAAATCTCAATTCAGAACGTTTTCGGATATAGTCTGGAATGAAGTATCAAAGACATATTCACTTCCTGAAGAATTAACTGCTTCAGAGTTCAGAGAGTTTTTACTCGACAAAGGATTCATTCACGGCTCAGAGAAGATGTGGAATGTACATAAGACTGTTGCCGGCGATTTGCGCTTTTACTGGACGGAGAAAAACAGTAAGGTGACTATAAACTAACAAAGGATGGCAGATTTATGTATGGATATAGATGGGTGGACGGAGAAAACAGCATATTTAAGCTTGATGTCTCCGTTACCGTTCAAAAAGAAATAAGACCTGTTTTTAAGGAAGAACTTGACTTCTTCGAAATGTATAAGGTCTGGGAATATCCCGATACCAAAGCTCCGCTACTGTGGGCAGAGGGTATTCGGAAATATGT
>JAAZFD010000329.1 GCA_012511925.1 Clostridiales bacterium | reverse complement strand
TACAATACTTACGGGATTCTCAATGGCTATGCCCTTGAGTGGGGTTAATGGGGCAAAGCCCCTTGCCTTTGTGATAAAAGTAGCAAAAACCAAGGTTATGTTGGGGATTAACAGTTATTTACTCCAATCAAATGTAGGTGCGGGCATTGCCCGCATGCTGTTTATACGGACAAAATCGCATTAACAGTGATATTCGCTTAAGGCAGTTTGGAACGAGGCACGAAGGCACGTTTACTTTTCTTGAAAGAAAAGTAACAAAAGAACAAGATTGACTATTAAAGAAATAATTTCAATTCAATACTACGGGATTATTCCCCCAAAACCGCAAAAAGCCGCAAGCGGCTTTTTGCATAAAGGAGGTACAATTTCGTTACGTTTTAATCAACGCTTAATACTAAGATACGGTCATCGCCCAAATAATCAGGCTCTAAGGTTGCCAAGCTCTCGTTAAGCCTATGAATACGGCAATTCTTTGATTGCCTAAGGAAATTATCCACACCGTCAAGCATGGGCATAAAATGCTTTGTTTTGTAGTGCATGGGAATAACAATCCTTGTTTTTAGCAGGTTCGCAAGCTCCAATGCCTGCAACGAATTTATGGTATAGGTTCCGCCAATAGGCACTAAAAGCACATCTACCTGACCTATCTCGTCTATTGTGGATTGCTCTGGTATAGCCCCCAAATCCCCTGCATGAAAAACTCGCATTCCGTCTATCAAGAATAAATACATACGATTTTCGCCCCGTAGCTCGCCACCCTTAGAGTCGTGCGAAGAAGCAAAGCCTCGTATCTTTATTCCCTTAATATTGAACTCCCCTACTGTGTTGACAATCTCAGGCTCATTTTCTATAGCTTGAATATAGCTATGGTCGTGGTGTTCGTGCGAAATAGTTACAATATCAACTTCCATAGGCTCTAACTCTCTGCCTGTCTGTGGGTCGTATGGGTCGGTCAAAATACTCACACCCGACTTATCCGTCATTACAAAACACGAATGTCCTAACCACTAAATATCCATAATATCAACTCCTTCCGTTATTACTTATACAGGTTAAAAACCGTTGTATAACTAATTATTATAATATATATTTCCATCGAGTGCAAGCACTTTTTGAAAATATTAGGATTATAGAGAGCTTGCCGCCTGTTCTAAGCTAAGTGCCACAACCTTTGCAATATCGCCAATGTAGTTGTTATACTCTTCCCTATCTATTGCTTCTAAACACTTTTTAGCTGCAATCTTTAGCTTCGTAGCCTTATCGCCCTTTTCATCATTGCAACTTAGTGCAAGCAATAGTGCCGCAAAAATATTATCGCTTAGCAAAGCCATGGCTGTGTTTGAGGGCTTACTACTTAACATATACATACGGGCTATGGCATATTCATATTCATTCAACACATCAGATATTACATATTCTGATTTCAAAAACTTAGTCTGCTCGCATATCTGTTTCAAATGCGTGTGCATGAAAAAGCGTGAAATTCTAAAATTTATGTAGTTTCCGTCAACCCAAGTGCAATCGTAAATGCCCTCGGATTCGTTCAAGCGCCTTGATGCCACGATTGTGTACTGCTCGGGCGCAGGGGAAAAATATGCCGCATGACCGAATTCAGATGGGCAAATCACGCTTGATTCGTCAATCTTTTTGTTACATGCGTAGGATAGGCTTTCTGCCAGCTTCTGCCTGATAGGCGATAATGATAGTAAATTATTCATGTTTCCTCCGTTTCTGTTTCCGTTTGAATATCTGGTTTTTGTACGTATTCGGGTAGTTTATCCGAAAATACAAGCATTGCGCCTTTCGTATTCTCGTATAGCTTAAACCAACCCAATGCCTTTAGTATTTGCATAGTATCATTTATTTCGAAAATGTCAAAATGCGTTTTCTTTGAAAACACATCGTATAAAAGCCTGCGCAACAACGCACAAATAGTTAAAGTGATTATGAACACCAACGCAAACACCAAAAACGGTCGTATCGCTGGGTTGAAAATTTCCACCTTGTCTATTAGTGTGTCCCTAACTGCACGGTGTCCTATCAAAATAAGCGTAATTCCCATAATTATTATGCCTAAAATCGTGGGAATCAACTCTGCCGCTAAATAGTTGAACTTACAACGTGCGCAACATGAAATATTAAGCGGCAAATACGAGCCATGCGCAACCTCGGAATGTTTTTTATCGCTTCTATGCACTGGCTTTTCGTGTCCTAAATCGGTTTGAGCATAGCAGGTCTTTTTGCGTATGTCCTTTTCGTCTGCACATAACAAGCAATCCTCGCTTTCAAACAATGAGTTTATTCCATCGTCTGGCAAAAGCGAAGCCGTTTCTTTGCAAGAAGCTAAAAGCTCTATGTCTTGTACATTTTCGGGATTTTTAGAGGATTGATTTACTAAAAACTTATAGTACCATTCCTCAAAGCTGTATGAACTCATAATCTCCTCCAGTCGAAAACGGAGCGAAGAAAACTTCCCCGCTCCATAACCTTATTCTTTTGCATCAGCCGCAACCGTATCGTTTGAATCGGCTATCAGCTTATCAAAGTCTTCGAGCAACGCATCAATTTCGTCTGAGCCGCCCTCGTCCTCGTTTAGCGTTTCCCTCGTCAGGTGCCTCATAATCTCCTCATAGCTGCTTATGGGGGGCAGGTTGTCGTTCTTTAGCAGGTCATCGGGTTTAAAGCCCTCTTCGTTTTCAGTCATGGGAATCACAACTGGAACCGATTTGTTTTGAACAGATACATCCCTATATCTGCGCAATCCCAAGCCGGCAGGAATCAGCTTGCCTATGATGATATTCTCCTTCAAGCCCAACAGCGGGTCAACCTTGCCCTTTATTGCAGCGTCGGACAATATCCTCGTGGTTTCTTGGAACGATGCCGCAGACAGGAACGAATCCGTTGCCAACGCAGCCTTTGTTATTCCCAATAGCTTAGGCGAGCAATCAGCAGGGATTTTTTCCTCAACCAATATTGCTTCGTTTTCCCGCAAGAATCGGAACAAGTCAACCAATTCGCCCGGTAGCATATCTGTATCGCCCGATTTCTCGATTTGAACCTTTTTAAGCATTTGCCTAATTATAATCTCAATGTGCTTATCGGAAATCTCAACGCCCTGTTGACGATAAACCTTTTGCACCTCTCTAAGCATATAGGCTTGAACTTCCTTCATACCCCTTATTCTCAAAATCTCATGGGGATTTATAGGACCGTCTGTTAACGCTTCGCCAGCCTCAACATTTTGACCATCCTCAACCCTTAGCTTTGAGCCGTAGGGAATGGGATACGCTCTCGATTCGCTTCCGTCAAAGGGAGTGATAGTAGCTTCTCTCTTCTTAACGCTTATTTCGAGTGAAACAGTACCAGGAATCTCGGTTAGTACCGCAAGACCCTTTGGCTTTCTAGCTTCATATATTTCCTCAACACGTGGCAAGCCTTGAGTTATGTCCTCTGCTGATGCAACACCGCCTGTGTGGAACGTTCTCATTGTAAGCTGTGTACCAGGCTCTCCGATTGCCTGTGCTGCAATTATACCAACTGCATCGCCAATATCAACCTTGTTACCCGTTGTGAGGTTCGTGCCATAGCATTTTGAGCAAACACCATGCTCGGTTCTGCAATTAAATGCTGTTCTGCACTCGATTTTCGTAATGCCAGCTTCAACGATTTTATCCCTCAAATCGTAGGTGATAAGCTCGTTTGCATCCATTATTTCTTCGCCTGTTTCGGGGTGGAACACCGCTTCTGATGTATATCTGCCCAATATTCTGTCGCCAAAAGGCTCTACAACCTTTTTGTCGTCATAAATTGCTGTTATGGGCATACCCAATATCTGCTTGTTGCGAGCGCTGAAACAATCGTCTTCTCTGATAATTACATCCTGTGCTACATCAACCAAACGACGAGTTAGATAGCCCGAGTCTGCCGTACGCAAAGCCGTATCCGCCAAGCCCTTTCTTGCACCGTGCGAGGAAATAAAGAACTCTAACACGTTTAAGCCCTCTCGGAAGTTCGATTTAATAGGAACCTCGATAATCTGACCCGAGGGGTCTGCCATAAGTCCACGCATACCTGTAAGCTGAGTAATCTGGCTGTCGCTACCACGAGCACCGGAGTTCGCCATCATGTAAATGGGGTTGAAGTGGTCCATAGATGCTTTTAGTGCCACAGCAACCTTTTCAGTTGTGCCCTTCCAAACATCGATAACATCACGCCTGCGCTCCGCATTCGTAATCAAACCGTTTTTGTAGTTCTCCTCAATTTCAGTTACCGAATGCTCGGCCTGTGCAATCAAGTCCTTCTTTTCGGCAGGAACGGTAATGTCCTTGTAACCGATTGTGATTCCGCCAACGGTTGCGTATTTGTAACCCAAATTCTTGATTCTATCCAATACTTCGCTTGTTTCTGTAGGTCCATGCCTGCGGAAACAACGGTCAACTATTCTGTTTAGGTCTTTCTTTGTAACCTGCTTATCAACCTCCAAAATGAAAGCTGATTCGGGTTCGGTTCTATCCACATAGCCTAAATCTTGTGGTATGGCTTCGTTGAATAGTAGCTTGCCAACTGTGGTTTCTATTATCTTTTTGTGAATCTTGCCATCTATTTCTCTTTCAAGCAACACCTTTACTTGGGCTTGCAGGGAAATCTCGCCTGTTTGATAAGCGATTACCGCTTCATTTTGTGAAGCGAAAGCCTTGCCTGTGCCCTTAGCATCTTCTCTAACAGCCGTTAAGTAGTAACAGCCCATAACCATATCCTGAGTAGGCGATACAACAGGGCGTCCGTCCTGCGGCTTCAAAATGTTGTTAGCTGCCAGCATCAAGAAACGAGCTTCAGCCTGTGCTTCGATAGACAAAGGCACGTGAACAGCCATTTGGTCTCCGTCAAAGTCAGC
>JAAZFD010000328.1 GCA_012511925.1 Clostridiales bacterium | reverse complement strand
GCTTATAGGCTACCTGTACCTTACAGGGGCAGACGATAGGCTGAACGAGATTATGAAGCAGATATTGAATACCAAAGGAGAAACCAAAGATGCCTGAAAGTCGATTGAAAGTAAAATTATTAGAGCATACACCAAACCCATTAGAAACCATAGCACTTTCTGCAAGGCTATGCTATTCGGATAGCGATATAGATTCGCTTTACGACAAATCGAAGGGAACGGCAGAGGAGTTCGTAAAAAGGCTTATGAATTTCGGACATCTTTCGCCCATAGAACACGCCTCATACACTTTCGGAATAGAGGGAGTGTCCCGTGCTTTACTCGCACAAATCACACGCCATAGAATAGCCAGCTTTTCGGTGCAATCCCAACGCTATGTGAAACAGGGGGCAGAGGGCTTCAACTATATAATCCCTGAAAAAGTGCGTGAATTGGGCGAAGAAAAACGCTTTATAGAGCAGATGAACACGCTAAGTGAATGGTATTCCGAATGGATAGAATTGGGCTTAGTAGCAGAGGACGCACGCTTTGTACTCCCAAACGCCGCAGAAACACGAATGGTTTTAACCATGAAGGCGAGAGAACTTTTGCACTTTTTCTCACTTCGCCGTTGTAATAGAGCACAGTTGGAATTTAGAAAACTATCTTAGGCGATGTTGGCACTTGTAAGGCAAACCACGCCAATTTTATTCGATAATGCAGGGGCATCATGTATAGGTTCAACCTGCAAAGAAGGCTCTATGAGTTGCAAGCAGGTTAAAGAGATGAAAGAATTATCAAGCAGGCTAAACGAATTAGTTAAAAAAGGCATCAACGATGAGGAGATAATGCAATTTGTTGAAAGTATTTAAGAAAAGCATACTGTTTTTACTTGTGGTGGGAATTTTGTGTTCCTGCTTTGGTTGCAATATGTTTATAACGATATACGAGGAGGACACGCAGGCAAACGATTTGCCCCAAATGCACCCCGATGACGGCATAAAGCAAAGCGTAACTCAAACACTTTACTACAAACTGATGAATACAAGCTATCTTGTTCCAGTCGAAAAAGAAATTGAAATTACCGTAAACGAGCCAATATTCGAAGCGCTTCTGCGTTACTTATCGAAGGCAAGCGATACCGTTTCCGCATATTCAAGCGCATTTCCAACCGATGTAAGAATCATTGATGTTTCTCAAAGCGGAAATATTATCTATGTAACATTAAACCAAGATTTTATGCAGAATGAGCATTATCTTGAGGGCGAATACTCAAAAAGTCAAATCATAAACTCAATAGTCAACACGATTACGAAATACAATAGTCAAGTAAGCGTACAAATACTTGTTGATTCGAATGGTGATGGAGTAGGTGAGCGCCTAAGCTATAGCGCATTAAACCTTAATCCAAGCCAATCCTTAGTTGAGCCTTTGGTGTTTAATTCAGATATGGTGGCAGATGCAGGCAAGATTTTAGGGCAGGCATTCAACAGCCTTGCAAAAAAGGAATATGAAAAAGCGTTGTTGCTTTTTACTGCAACAGATACCAAAATTGACGAAAACAATTTGCGAATCTTATTCGGAATAGAGTACAAGCTAAAGGATTTTGAGGTAAAAAGAACGATTTTAACCTATGGCTCTGAAACCGCCTACGTTGAAATAAATGCCTCATTTGAGCATTCCTCGCCGAATGGAGAGCGAATAATTCTTCTGCAAGGAATCAAAGTCCCCATGAACCTATCAGACGGAATCTACAAGGTTAGCTTTGAGGATTTAGTGAGAATAATCGAGGAAGCGCCATGAAAAGAATAACTCTGCTTGCATTAGTTATCATTTTGCTTTTATCTTCTGTCGCTTGCCAAGACACAAAAATACCCTCTGCGACCGCGCTTCCCCCCTTTGCACCCCCCGAAAGAACAGAGGTCGCAGGCACATTCTCTGCAAAGCTGTTTTATATTTTGGAGGACACAGGCGCACTTTCGTATGAGGTTAACGAGATAGAAGTATATAACGACAAGTCAACCTTAGATATTTTGATAAACAGGCTACTCGAAGCGCCTAACTACGATTATCACAGAAATCCTATTAGCAAAAGCTACACGCTAACCCACATTGAGGTTTCAGATGGAGTTGAAAATATTTTCTTTGAGAGAGACG
>JAAZFD010000327.1 GCA_012511925.1 Clostridiales bacterium | reverse complement strand
TTTGCGTGTGGTTCTTGCAACATTTTTGAAGTTCACGAAAATTCCCTGCGCCGTTTCGGGTCTTAGATATATTTCGCTCGCCGTATCTTCGTTTACACCTTGGAAAGTTTTGAACATCATATTGATCTTGCGAATGTTCGTAAAATCCTGCTTTTTGCATTCGGGGCAAGCGATTTTGTTCTCGGCAATGTATTCTTGCATCTGCTCATGCGTCCAACCGTCTGGATGAACCTCTATGCCCTTTTCCTTTGCAAAAGTTTCAATCAATGTATCTGCTCGAAACCTCGCCTTGCAAGCCTTGCAGTCCATCAAAGGGTCGTTGAAGTTGCCAACATGCCCCGAAGCTACCCAAGTTTGGGGATTCATAAGAATTGCTGAATCCATACCCACATTATACGGACATTCCTGAACGAATTTCTGCCACCATGCTTTTTTAACATTGTTTTTGAACTCAACACCCAGTGGACCATAGTCCCAAGTGTTTGCAAGTCCGCCGTATATTTCAGAGCCTGCAAAAATAAATCCTCTGTTTTTGCAAAGCGCTACAAGTTTTTCCATTGTTAGTTTTGTCATATTCTTCTCCATTAAAATCCTATTTTTTCATATACTGCGTTTAAGGTTTTTTGTGCGGCTGTTTCTGCCTGTTTTCTACCCTTTTCCAAAACCTCGTTTATGTAGTCGGGGTTGGCTAAATATTGCTTGTAAGCGGTTTGAATTGGTGATAACTCCTCAATAACAGCTTCTGCAACCACAACCTTCAAATTACCGTAGCCCATGCCTTCAAAGTCTTTCACCGCTTCGTCAATGCTCTTTTCTTTTATTGTCGCATAGATTGTAAGCAGGTTGGAAACTCCTAATTTATCCTCTCTGTATGCAATCAGGCTTTCAGAATCCGTAACGGCTCGCTTGAACTTCTTCATAATCACATCGGGTTCGTCCATAATGGCTACGAATCCGTTGGGATTGGGGTCAGACTTCGACATCTTCTTTTCGGGGTTCTGCAAGCTCATAATTTTTGCGCCAACTCTGGGAATATACGGCTCTGGCACTTTGAAAACCTCACCGAATGCGTTGTTGAAGCGAACTGCTATATCCCTTGCAAGCTCTAAATGCTGTTTCTGGTCGACTCCAACGGGTACATAGTCGCTTTGGTATATAAGAATATCCGCCGCCATCAAAACGGGATAGGTGAAAAGCCCTGCGTTTATGTTCTCGTCAGATTTGGAAGCGCTTTTATCCTTGAACTGAGTCATTCTTGAAAGCTCGCCCATGTAGGTGTTGCAGCATAGCGCCCAAGCTAATTGTGCGTGTTGCGGAACCTGCGATTGTATGAAAAGCGTGGACCTATTAGGGTCAATGCCTGCCGCAAGCAAAAGTGCCGCAGTTTCAAATGAACGCCGCCTTAATTCAACAGGGTCTTGCCTAACTGTGATTGCGTGCATATCCGCAACGCAGTAATAGCAGTAGGTTTCATCGCTTTGCAGCAAAGACCAGTTGCGCACCGCCCCTACGTAATTTCCTAAGGTTAGTGAACCCGAAGGCTGTATGCCGCTTAGAACTATCTTTTTCATGCTGCCCTCCCATAAAATTTTTATATCACTAATAGAAAAGACTATTATATTTTGGTGGTTTTGTCAAATGGAATGTGGGGTGGGGGAAACTATAAAACTTTAAATAGAATCTCCTCAATTGATTCGTATATTTCATCAAAGGAAATATCGTTTGCGTAAGAAAATTTGCTCTGGTATCGCTCCCAAAAGTCCCGAAGTCTGTTACTATTTTTTATTTCGTCCAAAATTGTTCTATATTGAATCAAAGCATCTATACTGCCTCTTTTTGTTGTAGTCTGTATCAATGCTTCTTTTAGAACTGTGGAACTACATTCACTACCATGTAGCTTTTGTAGTATATAAACATCATAATAATCTCTTGGGCGCGTGTTTGCTTCACTACGTGATAAAATGGTTTCAAGTTTTTCGGCTAATATGCTTTCAAGGTTATAAGCCAAAGCGGTTATAGAACGCTCATCAAACATAAGCTGAAACGAATATTCTACCTCTCTTGGTGTTATCTTATCTCCCGTGGTAATATCAACCGTCAACGGCACTTTCAACGGATAATAGTCTGCCAATAAACTAACGCGTATGCCAGGATAATCATCACCTTCACGAATATCATTAGTATTAACAAGCGAAAACTTTACATCATCGGCAACTTCGATTTTACAAATATCATTAAAAACATCAGCTATTGCATCGTGTGCGAGCGGCATTCCTTTTATTGTTGCATCCATATCCATAGTTGCTCTTGAATCAAGTCCAACAATAGCGGCGATAAGAAAACCGCCTTTAAGAATAAAATTAAACTTGTATTTTGATAGCGAAATCCTTTCGAGCAAGCGTTCCATCATGTAATTCTGCATTACAATTTGTGCTGAAATGTTTTTTTCACTGGCTTGCTTTTTTATTAGCGCTTTTAACTGCATAGGGTTTTTTGTAATCATAGCAATACCTCTAAATAAGTTAAAATTTTGGGTTTAACGCGTAATTCATCGGCATACGTTAATAGCTTCGAAATATTTTTTTCCTTGGAATTGGCATATGCTTTCATTGCTTGGTTGATAAATTGAATATCTGATTTGCTTTTTATAATATCGCAAAGGGTACGCTCAATATTGTATGCTTTCAAAGGTTGCCCCGCGTGGGAGAAAATCACAGTAAGCCCTAATTCATAAAGCCTTGCAACAGCAGTTTTTGCATTAACTCCATTCTGCTTAACGCTTTCAGTATTGTATCCCTGTGGGAATGTCATTACAAAATAGTGAGGTGTGCGATCGGTAACGCCATGAAGATAAAGTGCTGTTTCGTGAGAAAAAATACCTCTTGAAAACCTATATTGCAAAACAAACATCTCATCTTCCAAAACCTGTGGCAAGGCATAAACGCCACGCCCAACTCTAACAATCTCGTGCGAATCAATCATCTCAGTTAAGCGTTGTCTTGGAATTCTGCAAGCGGAAACCTGCTTAGCGGTTATTAAACCCCTATTCTCTAAGAGCATCTGTTTAATTCTTTGCTTATTTTCGCTCATGAGCACACCTCTTATATTATTGCCGTACAACTATGCTATACATCATACACCATTATAGCATGAAAGTACAGCAAATAAAATAGTATTATATTTTCCCAAACCATTACTCATTTGAAAACTCTTCCACAATATGTTATCATACATAATCATTTGAAAGGGAATTATAGCGCTTGCGAAAGCCACAAAAAAAGAGGATTAACCCTACATTCATAATAATTCTTGCCTTACTTGCCGTAGGTTTAGTTGTTATAGGCTTTTTAGCGGTTTCAAAATTAGGCTCGCCCATAAAGAAAAATGTAGAGCTTCCCTTTAATATCTACTATAACTATGCGTTTACAGGCAATGGCTTTGTATATATAGAGGGGAATAGCTTCAACTATTATTCGCTTTCAGACAACAAGCAAAACTATTCCGTTATGCTTGAAAACACAGATGTGAAATTAGCAGGCAGCGATTCTGTTCAAGTTGTTTATACTAATTCGGCTGTGCGGCTTCCTAAAAATCAAGCTAGCTTAGCTATTTCCGGAACTGTTAAGTCGGTTAAATGCTTTTATGGCTTCGTGGCTGTTCATATAGAGGAAAGTAGGGTTGACAGCGTAGAAAAAACCGACAAGATAAAGATTTTTTCCGCTTCGGGAGAGCAGTTAGACGAAATCATTCTAAGCGGCAGAAAGCTATTAGAGTACGGCTTTTTTAGAAAGGGCAGAAACGACCAGCTATATTCAATAGAACTTGATTATCAAGCGTCTATGCCTATTACCTCGGTTTCCACATACAGCCTTACCACACAATCAAAAACTGGCATAATAACTATTCAAAATCAGCTTGTAGAGTGCATGATTTTTACCGACAAAAGCGTTTTTGCAGTAGGCACGAACGATATAATCCGCTATGAGGCAGAGGGCAACTACGAAAGCTACCGCCTGCTTAGCTATGGGTATTCCCTGCATGACAGCTCATATACTAAATCGAATACCGTTTTTTTAATGAAGAATGCGAACCACGAGGACGATGTGCCTCAAACCATTCGAATTTACAAAACTGCACAGGGTGGCTCTCCCAATGAGCAGGTGAATTTTATGAGAGTGGCAGAGTCGGCTAAAAGCGTTTTTGCTTGCGGCGATAAGGTTTTTGTGTTGACGGCAGGCTGCCTAAACAGGTATAGTACATTAGGGAGCTTTGACGGCTCATATAAACTTAGCATAACGGTTGATGAGGCGCAAAAGCTCTCCGATAATAGTTTGCTGTTAACAAGTGGCTCAAAGCTGTACCTTTTAACGCTTAAACCGTAAAATGAGGTAGATATGAATCTATTGGACTTGGTTGTAATCTTAATACTGGGCTTTTTCGTTCTTGCGGGAATATACCGTGGCTTTTTAACTACGGTGCTTCTCATAGGCGTATTTATAGTTAGCTGGGCTTGCGGAATGATATTCATGCCCTTGGTTGCAAACTCCGTAAAAAGCAATGAAGCACTTTTCGGTACACTTTTGTATTACACAGAGGGCTCAGAATTTGTAGGCGATGTAGAGTTAGCAAGGAAAAGCATAGATTCACTTAGCCCCTCACAGGTTGCATCTAGTACAGATAACGCAAAGCTGCCCTTCCCTTATGCAAAGGAAATTCAAGAAAATGTTGCAAAGCAGGCGTTTAGAGATATGAACATTACAACCTTAGGCGATTATTTCAACCAAACAATAGTCTGCGTTGTTGTGAACATAATCTCGTTTTTGTTTATTTTCATAATCACCTACATAATACTTAGCTATGCGGTTCATGCTTTTGAGTATTCGGTTCGCTTGCCAAGGCTTACCCAATACAATATTCCGATTTCGGCAGGCTTTGGGC
>JAAZFD010000326.1 GCA_012511925.1 Clostridiales bacterium | reverse complement strand
TTAGGCAGGTTGCGATTTGTTGAGCTTCCCAGTATTTTAGAGGTTTTTGCAGGCGGTGATAAGCTAACGCTTCCTGTAAATTATCAATCGGCTTCTCTTGATGCGACAAGCACCGAGCTTGAATTGAAGTGCGCACCTTATGCTACTGTAACGACCTGTGCTGAAGGCGTGGTAAAGAGCATTGGTGTTGACGAAAAACTTGGAATGTACTTAGTAATTCGCCATGATGACGATTTAGAAACCCTTTACTATGGCTTTAGCGCAATAACTGTAGAAGAAGCGCAACCTATTAAAAAACTTGACACATTAGGAGTATTAAGCGAAGAAGGTTTACTTGTTATGAAAGTAACACAATACGGAGCGCCAAAAAACCCTTGCGAGTATTTCCCTGTAAACTCAGTGGCTAAAAAGTAATATGGAGTTATTCTCTATAGGGCGCATTAGCATTAAATGCAGTATCTTTTGCTTGCTTTTTATTATGATTGCTGTTGTGCTGGATTCAATGCGGGCTTTTATTTTAATAACAATAGCGTTGACGCTTCACGAGGTATGCCATACGCTTGTTGCCATCAAGTTAGGGATTGAAGTTGGCTCAATAGAAGTTCAACCCTTTGGCTTTGTTGCAAGGCTGAACACAAAGAACATTCCTTGTAGCGACGAGTTGGCTATTTCGTTAGCAGGACCTGTGTTCAGCTTAATATCCGGTTTTTCGGTTGTGGCAATTATGCAGTTAACCGCAACCAATAGTCCGCTTCTATGGGACTTTGCATTGATTAGCATCTCATTGGGTGCTATAAATCTACTCCCCGCCCTACCCCTTGACGGTGGCAGAATCTTGGCTTCCCTTTTAGAAAGAATCTCATCTTATCGCACAGCACTATTGATAACGGCTTGGATAGGCATAATAATCGCTACATTCGCTATTTTGCTAGGAATTATTATTCTGCTGTTTTACTCTGTGAATGTAACATTGTTAATGATGGGGCTGTTTTTGTTTTTTGCTGCTATTAAAGAGATAAGGCTATCAAAAACCTCAAAGATTTCTGGAATGATTAGAAGGGCAAATTCACTTCGCAGTGGACATTCACTAAACATTAAACAGCTTGTACTACATAAAGGGGTTTATGCGGTAGATGCGCTAAAAATGCTTAACACAAACAGTTACAATGTCTTCATAATATTAAATGACAATATGCAGAAAATAGGTGAGTTCAGCGAAAACGAGCTATTAAAAGCCTTAGCTTCTATGGGTAACGATATTACTGTTGGCGATATAATCTATATAAAATAAAGGCGGCTGTTACGCCGCCAATACTTTGGATGTTTAGGGAAAGCTATTATACTAAGCCCTGTGCTATCATTGCATCTGCAACCTTTTTGAAGCCTGCGATGTTTGCACCTGCAACGAGGTTGTAGCCCAATCCGCATTCTTCTGCTGCTTTTGCTGATTCCTTGTGGATGTTAACCATGATTGTTAAAAGCCTTTCGTCAACTTCCTGTTCGCTCCATGAGAGTCTGAGGGAGTTTTGGCTCATTTCCAAACCAGAAACTGCAACACCGCCAGCGTTAACTGCCTTTGAAGGTCCAACTACTAAGCCTTTATTCATTATGTAATAGAGAGCTTCGTTTGTTGTGGGCATGTTAGCAACTTCGATGTAGTATTTTGCGCCGCTTGCTACAATGCTTTCTGCGTCAGCCATTCCAACTTCGTTTTGGAATGCGCAAGGCATGTAGATGTCAGCTTTTTGCTCCCAAGGCTTTTTGCCGGGGAAGAACTTTGCACTGGGGAATCTATCTGCATAATCCTGTGCACGGTTGCGACCTGAGATACGCATTTCAACCATGTAATCATGCTTTTCTTTTGTTGAAATGCCTTCGGGGTCATAGCAATATCCGTCAGGACCTGCAAGTGTAACAACCTTTGCGCCAAGTTCAGAAGCCTTTTGTGCTACGCCCCAAGCTACGTTGCCGAACCCTGAAATTACAATTGTTTTGCCTTTGATTGTATCCTTCTGATGCTTCAATACTTCGTTTAGGTAATAAACTGCGCCAAAGCCTGTTGCTTCGGGACGAATTACGCTACCGCCAAAGGACCTGCCCTTGCCAGTTAGAACGCCGTTCTCGTAATTGCCACGAATTCTCTTATATTGACCAAACATATAGCCAACTTCACGTGCGCCAACACCGATATCACCAGCAGGAACGTCAGTATTAGGGCCGATATGACGATAAAGCTCTGTCATAAAGGCTTGGCAGAAACGCATGATTTCGCCGTCGCTTCTTCCGTTCGGGTCAAAGTCCGAACCGCCCTTACCACCGCCCATGGGCAATGATGTTAGGCTGTTTTTGAATGTTTGCTCGAATCCCAAGAACTTCATAACCGAAAGGTTAACATGAGTAGCGAAACGTATACCGCCCTTATAAGGTCCGATTGCGCTGTTAAACTGTACTCTGTATCCACGATTTACATGGGTTTTGCCATTATCATCTGCCCAAGTTACACGGAACTCGATAACGCGCTCAGGTTCAATCATTCTTTCCAAAAGCGACATTTTTTGATATTCCGGATGCTTGTCGATAACGGGTTCAAGAGACCTTAGAACTTCCTCAACTGTTTGAATGAATTCAGGCTCATGCGAGTCTTTTTTTCTTACCTTTTCAATGACTTCTTCGATGTAAGCGTTCATGAAATACCTCCGAAAATTTTTATTTTGCCTTTACGGGCATTAAAAGCCCATTCTTGGCATCAATGTTATCATAAGACAATAAATCAAAATTGTCAACGGATTCCAAGAGATATATTGAATATAATTAAGAAACGCCTTTGCAATCATAAATCCGCCTGCTTGGACATAGCTATTGTAAAATGGTGTTCTATACGGTGATGATATGATGAATGTGTTTTGGGGCATTATGATATTTTTTGGGCTTGTGATTGGTCTTTTGAATGGACAACAGGGCGAGCTTGTTACTGCAATGATAACAGGCGCAACCGATGCGGTAATGCTTTGTATCGAGCTTGCAGGCGCTTACATGATTTGGATGGGACTTATGGAAGTTGCAAGCGATATGGGCGTTATAGAAAAACTCTCAAATGCTGTACGACCTGTGCTTTCAAAGCTGTTTCCTAAATCAAAAAGTGCTATTGCTCCTATTACGCTTAACCTTGCTGCAAACTTCTTTGGCTTAGGGAGTGCCGCAACACCATTTGGGCTAAAAGCCATGTCTGAATTACAAAAATACAACCCCAACCCTACTGTTGCAACAAACGATATGTGTATGTTTATTGCACTCAACGCCTCGGCTTTGGAATTGTTACCTACAACAGTTCTTTCAATGCGAGTGGTTGCGGCTTCGAACGATGTTTACATAGTTGTAGTGCCTACCTTCATAGCTTCCATTGTGGCTTTTGTTACGGCTGTGGTTTGCTGCAAAGTTTTTGAATCAATAGAAAATAAAAAGCAAAAGGAGTGAAGGTTTGGAGATAATTCTTCCCGTACTATTGGTAATTATGTTTATGATGGCGGCATACAAGAAAACCTCTGTGTATGATTCCTTTGTGCGTGGGGCAAAAAATGCGCTGCCTGTTCTAATTTCGATACTCCCCTACATGGCGGCTATGCTTGCGGCAATAAATATTTTTCGAGCTTCAGGTGCATTGCAGGGCTTCATCGATTTATCATCACCAGTTATGGAGTTTATCGGCATTCCGAGAGAACTCACACCCTTAGTAATTCTGCGTCCATTTTCGGGCAGTGCGGCAATTGCCCTATTAGACGATATTTTCAAAACCTGCGGACCAGATTCCTATCAAGGAGTGTTAGCTTCAGTTATGTTAGGCTCAACCGAAACGATTTTTTATACAGTAGCATTGTATTTCGGCTCAATAGGTATTAAGAAAACAAGGTATAGCATTCCAACAGCTTTAATTAGCGGCATTGCAGGAATCGCAGCTTCGATTATTGCAGTACAGCTTATGTGGAAATAACTCTAATTATTTGAGATGCCAAGCTCAACTGCTGTACTCTTAAACGCAGGGAGCTTTTGAATATTTCTTTTTTTAAGCTTTTGCAGGAAATCTTCCTCACACATCGGTCTATCGAAATAATAGCCCTGTACTATATCGCATCCAGCGTTGCGAACTAACTCAAGTTGCTCTTTAGTTTCAACACCTTCAGCTATCGTTAACAGCTTATGCTTCTTAGAATAGTAGAAAATACATTCTAAAATAGTGTCTAATACTAAGGACGACTTGCTGTTTTTCAAAAAGCTCTTATCGATTTTTAGAATGTCGCAATGCACATCCTTAAGTAATGATAGTGTCGATAAGCCTGCCCCAAAATCATCGATTGAAACGAGGAAGCCTGCCTCTCGAATGCTATTCATACAGGACACAATTTTGTCGTGGTTGAAAACAAAAGCGGATTCAGTAAGCTCAATCTCTAAAAGGCGGCGTGGGATATCGTACTTTGCCGCTGTAGAAATTAAACGATATACAAATTCTTGACCAAAGTTGTTTACCCTTGAAAAGTTAATCGAAATAGGCACACATGGGTTGCCAAGGTCGATTTGCTTGCGTAAAAATTCGCATACGGTTTCGAACATGTACCAATCGAGCTTGATAACTAACTTGTTCTTTTCAAAAAGGCTTATGAACCTTTCGGGTAAAAGTATTTCTCCATTAGGTCTTTTCCAACGAACTAATGCTTCTGCTCCTACTATCTTTTCGGTTTTGCAATCATATTTTGGCTGATAGTAGGCTAAAAACTCTTTGTTTTGCAGGGCAAACTCCATGCTACTGCTTAGCTCAATTTCCTCTGTCATCCTTTGGTGAATTTCATCGCTATAAAGTGCAATATTGTTTTCGTAGTTGCCCTTTATGGTGCGCTTTGCGGTTCTTGCCTTGTCGAGCATTGCATTCATATCTTCTGTGGTGTCTTTTATCTCATACAAGCCGTAGCTTAGTAATAGCTTAAAGTCTTGAATTAAACTTCTAAATTGATTATCAAGTAGCTCTACCGCTCTAATAGCTTCTGATTGATTCTTAAAGGATAAAAGCGCTACAAAATGGTCTGCTTCGGTATGGGCGCATATCTCGTTTTCGTCGCAGCTTTCAGATAATATGTTAGCAATCTTCCTTAGCACGTCATCGCCAATTTCATTGCCTTACATAACATATAGATTGTCAAAACGGTTGATATCGAAATCAACTACAAAGTATTTATTGCCATTTGCATTAGCGAGTATCTCTGCGCCCTTATGC
>JAAZFD010000325.1 GCA_012511925.1 Clostridiales bacterium | reverse complement strand
TTCTTCAATATTGAACTTGTTAGCGGCGATTACGCTTTTCGCTTCAGAGAGCTTTACAAAAACCATTTCTTTTGCAGGCTTCGGACTTGACATAGTGCTGGTAACAAACGAGCTTTCTTCGTTATTTGTTTTGCTTGTTGCGATAATGTTCTTATTCGTATGCTTCTATGCCGCATTTTTCTTGAAGCAAAAAAAGCAATTTAACATCTTTATGCTGTATATGTACTTAAGCCTTGCGATGATAAACGGCGCAATTTTTTCTGATAGTCTAGGGATACTGCTGTTTTTCTGGGAAGGCTTACTATGCACATTACTTGGAATGTTGTTAATAAACAATACCGCAAATCCCAAAGCGGCTATTAAGGCATTGGTTCTTTCAGGTACTGCTGATTTGTTATTGATGCTTGGCATTATTCTTACAGCCTATCAAGCAAAAACCATGCTTATTAGCGAGATACAGCCCATTGCTATTAACGGTTTTGTACCTACACTGGGCTTCTTCTGTATGTTTTTCGGAGCAATAGGAAAGGCTGGCTCAATGCCCTTCCACTCATGGATTCCAGAAGCTGCGAACGATGCTACAACACCGTTTTTGGTTGCATTCCCTGGTGCATTAGAAAAACTTGCTGGAATATACCTTGCTGTTGTTGTAACAACAAGGATTTACGATTTTCAACCCCACTCGACTATAAGCTACATCGTTATGACAATCGGCTTACTTTCGCTTTTGTTTGCTGTTGCAATGGCACTGATTCAAAAGGATATGAAACGCCTATTGTCATATCACGCAATTAGCCAAGTCGGCTACATGGTTTTAGGAATAGGCACAGGCTTGCCTATTGGAATAGTAGGTGCGGTATTCCATATGCTTAACAATGCAGTTTTTAAAAGCTGCTTGTATATGTGCGCTGGCTCGGTTGAATTGCAAACAGGCTCAACCGATTTAAGAAAGTTCGGTGGTTTAGGTAAATTTATGCCTATCACTGCTATATGTTTCACGCTTTGTGCGCTGTCTATTTCAGGTGTTCCACCATTTTGCGGTTTCTTCTCGAAAGAACTTCTTTTTGATGCAGCACTTGAAAGCAATATAGTATTCTACATAGGCGCTTTATTAGGTGCATTTATGACTGCAATATCGTTCTTGAAAATGGGAAGAGCGGCATTCGGTGGAAAGCTAAAGCTCCCCATAGACAAGAAAAATGTTACGGAATCCCCCGCCGGAATTTTGATACCGATAATTGCACTATCACTAATTTGCGTATTTTTAGGTTTATTCAACAGTATTCCACTCGACGGACTAATTAACAAGGGTTTGGGAATAGAGCAATCCTTCTCGGGCTGGCCACATTCGTTCCTGCTCGTTGCAATATCGCTTGTGGTTTTGGGATTAGCTGTTGTAAACCACTTCTACGGTTCGAAGAAATCGGGTGGCGCTTTACAAGCTGCCGACCATATTCACTATGCTCCTGTACTAAAAATGATTTACGCTGTAGAGGAAAAGGGC
>JAAZFD010000324.1 GCA_012511925.1 Clostridiales bacterium | reverse complement strand
TTTCAGTATTTCTTGAAGCGATAGAGATTTTCTTTGTGTTTTCCGCCAAAGCAGCTAAAATCGAATTTGCAGCACCGCCGGAGCCATAAATCAGAATGTCCTTGCCGAAAATATCAATGTCATCTGCATCCAGTCCGAGCAAAAACCCGAGTCCGTCTGTTGAATAACCCCACCAAACACCGTCTTTAATCGTAACTAAGTTTACACTGCCTGCCACCTTTGCAGATGCCTGCAAAAAGTCTATATACTTGATAATCGTTTGTTTATGCGGCATTGTAACGGCAAATGCATCGAGTCTTTCTTGACTTGCGATTGCACGGATTTGCCCTAAATCCTCTGCCTGTATCGTAATCAGCGAGAAATCACCGTCAAAGCCGTGCCTTGAAAAAAGCTCGGCATACAGCGTTGGCGACAAACTATCCTTAATATTGCTTCCTATAAGTGCTATGTTCATACTAATGATTATGCAGTAAAGGGCTGTTTTAGTCAAATTCGCTTGCAAAAGTGTTGGACTTATTCGATAATTGGAATATGAACTATGCGCAGTTTTTTTCTTCTGTAAAGGCGGGAGAGTTGAAAAACCTATACCTGTTTCATGGCGAAGAGGAGTATATAAAGGAAGAGGCTCTAAGAACGCTTATTTCCGCTGCCGTTCCCGATATGGCAGATTTGAACGTTACGGTGTTTGAGAATCCAACGCTTGACGATATTTATTCCGCTTGTGAAGCAATTTCTTTTTTGGGCGGAACGAGGGTGGTTGTGGCTAAATCGCTTTTCAAGGACAAGGAAGCAAAGGAGCTGGCAAATTACTTCGACGAGCTTTCAAACAGCGTAATTTTAGTAATATATTTGAGAGGAACGGCTGATTCACGCTCTTTAATCGTTAAAAAAGCAAAGGAATTAGGAGCGGATGTTGAGTTTGCGATACTTTCCGAAGCCGATGCAATAAAATGGGTAGAGCAGAACGCAAAAAAGGCTAATTGCACGATTAGCAAGGACACCGCAAGATTTTTTGTAGCAACAGTTGGCAAGGATATGCTTTCGATAAAAAACGAGCTTGAAAAGCTGATTGCTTATGTAAATGGCGGCGAAATAACAAAGGAAATCGTTTCGCATGTGGTAATCAGCAATGTTGAGTATAAAATCTATGCCATGTACGATTATTTTGTTAGCGGAAAATTCAGCGATGGTTTTCGCGCGTTGGACTCGTTGATGTCGGGCAAGGCGGCAGATGACGAAGCGATAGGAATTTCCGGCTACTTCGTTCGATGCTTGAAAAATACGCTTGTAGCTTATGACGGAGCGAAAAAGGGCTTGTCGGTTTCTGAAATCGCTTCAAAGCTAAAGGTTAACGAATGGTCGGCAAAGGGTTTGTGTGCCAACGCAAAAAGGTTTAGTAGAAATCAGCTGTTAGAGGGTATTTCAGAGTTTTCAAACGTGCTCACAAAGCGTATTACAGGGGCGGCAAGTACAACTCAAGCGTTGCATGATGCGATTTTGAGTACTTTTTCGCATATTAAGTAAATCTCGTTTCCTACTTCTTTCGCACCACATTCTCAGGAAACTTACGTTCCAAAGCATACACAAAAGCCTTTTTGCCGCTTTTGGGGTTTAGTGCCGTAACCCTTTGGCATCTTGGACACAAAAAATATTCATATTGGCAAATATCGGGCAATACCATTAAAAGCGAATCTACATCCCTTTCGGTCAGTTTATTGAATTGCTTTTCGGTGATAATAAAAAGAATGGAATCCTCCGAAGTCTTCCCTGCGGTAATATTGTTTCCGCAAGTACACCATTCAACCGCCATAAAATCATCTCCAAATCGACTATACTTGTACGCTATATTCTATGATGATAATATACGTTTGATTACTTTTTTTGAAATTGAATCGATATATGTAGATTTTTGCACACGAAAATTATATTGCAGAATTTATTACCGAATTACAGGTCAGTGAAAACAGCTTTGTGCTATTTTTAAGGCAAACGGCTATAATCCTACAAGGCTATTAGGTTTTTTCCGCTATAAGTCAGTTGCACGCAACCTACGTTCCAAGGCATATACAAAAAGCCTTGCGCCGTCATCAAGGCTAACAGCGGTAACCCTTAGGCAGCGTGAACAGCGATAAAACTCATGCTCGCATATATCGGGTAGCTCCACTAAGAGGGCATCCTCCTTCAAATATTATATTTAATTGTACCATAAATAAAACAATTAGCAAACAATAATTATAATTATTTGTTATTATATTTTAATAAAGAGAGACGAGTTGCTAATTGCTAAGCGAGATAGCTGTTATAT
>JAAZFD010000323.1 GCA_012511925.1 Clostridiales bacterium | reverse complement strand
GCCTTGTATATACTACGGAAAAGACTATGAAGGACTTGTGCGATAAGATTGCGGCTAACGACCGTCAACGAATTGAAACAGAAATTGCTAATGTAAAATCGGCACTTGAGGGCGGCGCAGCAGAAGCAATCAAGAGCGCTACAGAGAAGCTAACAGAAGTAAGCTACGATGTATTTGGCAAGGTGTATCAACAGGAAGCGGCACAGAACCAAGGTACACAGGCTCAACCTGACCACACAACACCTGACGATGCTCCTATCGATGCCGAGTACGAAGTGGTTGACGATACAGGTAATAATCAGTAAAATTATACTGGTTAAAATAAACGGTAATAGCGGGGATAAGGAAAAATCCCCGCTTGCCTTGTAAAACTTAAAAAAGAGGGACTGTAACAAATGGCAAAACGTGATTTCTATGAGGTTTTAGGCGTAAAAAAGGATGCCTCACAAGAAGATATTAAATCGGCATTTAGAAAAGCCGCAAAAAAATATCATCCGGACTTGAATCCGAACGATAAAGACGCTGAAAGCAAAATAAAAGAAGTAAATGAAGCGTACGAGGTTCTATCCAACCCCGATAAGCGTTCTAAATATGATATGATGGGTCATGCTGCGTTCGACCCGTCAGCTCAAGCTGGTGGATATGGCGGCGGTGGCTATTCAGGCTTTGGTGGTGTAGAGGATATCTTTGAAAGCTTTTTTGGCGGTTTCGGCGGTTTCGGCGGAGGGCAAAGGCATAATCCTAATGCTCCCATGAAGGGCCGTAGCCTGCGTTTTGGCTTGACGATAACATTTGAAGAAGCAGTTTTTGGAACGAGCAAGGTTGTAAATATCACAAGAGAAGAGAATTGCGAGACTTGTGGCGGTTCAGGTGCAAAAGAGGGCACAACCCCTGAAACCTGCACACGCTGTAACGGCAGAGGTTCAATAAATGTTCAACAAAGAACAATTCTCGGTGTGATGTCCTCAACTCAAACCTGCGATATGTGCGGAGGAAAAGGTAAGGTTGTAAAAGAGCCTTGTTCAAGCTGTAAAGGCAATGGCAGAGTTCGAAAAAAGGCAAGTATAAAAGTAGAAGTTCCTGCTGGAATCGATATTGGGCAGGTCATTTTGCTACATGGACAGGGTGAAGCTGGCTACAACGGCGGAGGTCCTGGCGATTTGCATATTGAAATAAAAATCAAGCCTCATAAGAGCTATGAAAGAGATGGTTACAACCTCTAACTGGATATAAATATTCAGCTTTCAATAGCCGCTTTAGGTGGCGAGGTAGAAGTGCCAACCTTGCAGAAGCCTATTAAGTATAATGTTCCTGAGGGCACACAACCGAATACAACCTTCAGATTGAAAGAGCAGGGCGTTCCAAAGCGAAATAATACTCGTGGGGACTTGTATGTTCGTGTTATGATAGAAGTACCCAAGAACCTAAATGAAGAGCAAAGGGACTTGATTAGAAAGTTTGGCGAAAGCCTAAACGAAAAGGTTGCTGTAAATTCGGGTAAGAAATCGAAAAAGCGTAAGCTATTTTAAGGTGAAATATGAAGTGGATTGAGTTCAAAGTGCATACAACGGAGTTAGGAAGCGAGCTTTTAAGCGCAGTGTTCTATTCCTGTGGCATAAACGGAATTAGAATTGATTTAGATAACGAAAGCGCAAATGAGCATTTGTTGGAAACGAAAGCCTCTTGGGATTACGCAAATGGAGAGCTTACGGAGAATTCCTCGCCTTCCATAACTGCCTATATTGCTTGCACTAATGAAAATGCTGATTTGGTTGAGAAAATCACAAATAAAATCCATGCTTTTGCCAAAGAAAACCCAGATTTCGATTTAGGGAGTTTAGAAATAACTACAAAGGTTGTTGACGAAGACGATTGGAAAGACAGTTGGAAGCAGTATTACAAACCATTTGAGGTTGGGGACAAGTTGATTGTTTCCCCCTCGTGGGAGGAAACACCTGTCGCTGATGATAGATTGATTATTAAACTTGACCCTGGCATGGCATTTGGCTCTGGTACGCATGAAACGACTAAAATGAGCCTCGAAATGCTGGAAGCGAATATTAAGATTGGCGATAATGTACTTGATTTAGGTTGTGGAAGTGGAATTTTATCCATTGCGGCAAAGCTGCTTGGCGCAGAAACCGTAACAGCAGTAGATTTCGATTCGGTGTGCGTAAAAGTAACCAAAGAGAATGCTATTAGAAATGATGTAGAAGTAAATGTTGTATTAGGCGATGTTTTAGATGATGAAAAGCTAAGCAAGTCAGTTATGCCCAAAAATGGCGGCGGCTTTGACATCGTTTTAGCAAATATTGTAGCCGATGTGTTAATAAATATTGCTCCAAAGGTTCGTGATATTATTAGCCATCATGGCTTTTTCATATCCTCGGGAATAATAAGCGATAGGCTGTTCGATGTGCTAAATTCGTATTCTAATGCAGGCTTTAATGTTTTAGAGGTTAATAGAATGGGTGAATGGTGTGCGGTCTTAGCCACTCTACAGCCGCAGATTTGCGATGCATAGATTCTTTATTGATGAAAACTTAATAAGTGATAATCACGCAGTATTAAGCACAGAGGATTCGCAACACGCCATAAAGGTGCTTAGGTTGGCAGAGAACGACTTAATCTCTGTTTGTGATGGTAACAGCTTTGATTATGATGCAAAGATTGTTTCGGCAAATAAAACCGCCGTAGAGCTTGAACTTTCAAACAAGCGTAATAGTGAGACGGAATCTGCCACAAAGGTTACACTAATTCAGTGCTTGCCAAAATCGGGCAAGATGGAAGTAATCATACAAAAATGCGTTGAGTTAGGTGTGTATGACATTGTCCCTGTTGAGTCTATAAGAAGCGTTGTAAAAGTAAGTAAATCAAAACAGGTTAAGACAGAGAGATACAATAGAATTTCATACGAGGCAGCAAAGCAATCCCAGCGGGGAATTATTCCGAAAGTTCATAATGTTACAGAGCTTTCAAAGATAGATTATTCAGAATTTGACTATCTGCTTGTGCCATACGAGGAAGAGCAAGAG
>JAAZFD010000322.1 GCA_012511925.1 Clostridiales bacterium | reverse complement strand
GTACCATACTATGAAATCGGAAACGGCTCAAATCTTCTTGTTTCGGATAAGGGGATAAACGCTGTAATTATTCAGCTTTCAGAAAGCGAGCCAAAGGTTTATATCCAGAACGGGTATTTCATCTGCTCTTCTATGTGCTTGCTATCAAGAGCGGCAAAATACACGGTTGACAACGGCTTAATGGGGCTTGAATGGGCATTTGGAATACCCGGCTCTGTCGGCGGTGCTGTGGCAATGAATGCAGGTGCTTATGGTGGCGAGATTAAGCAGGTACTAGATAGTGTAAAAATTCTAAAAGACGGAAAAATTTTTACTCAAAAGGTTCAAGACTGTGATTTAGGCTATCGTAAAAGCGAGTTTGCATTCCCTAAAAGCATTGTTTTAGAGGCAGTATTCAAGCTAAGTACTGATGATGGTCATACAAAAGATAGAATGCACGACTATACCGTTCGTAGAAACGAGAAGCAACCATTGAAATATCCTAGCGCAGGTAGCGTTTTCAAGCGTCCTTTGAATAACTTTGCAGGTAAACTTATTGAAGAAGCAGGATTAAAGGGCTTTTCTATCGGTGGGGCGCAAGTAAGCACTCTTCATGCAGGTTTCATAATAAATACGGGGAATGCGACAGCAAGCGATGTAATGGAGCTAATACAAACAATTAAACAAAGAGTATATAATAATAGTGGAATAATGCTTGAAGAAGAGCTTAAACTACTTGGAGAATTTTGAGAATGTAGGAGGTAAAAATGTACCTGTTAATCGTTACAGGTTTATCTGGTGCAGGCAAATCTTGTGCATTGGCTGCATTAGCCGATGGCGGTTTTTATTGTGTGGACAACCTTCCTGCGGCACTATTGAATGATTTGGTAAAAATCTGTTCAGTACGTACACCAGCTATTGAGCGTGTAGCGGTGGTTATCGATGCGCGTGAATCTCTGCTTGCAAGTAGCTCTGATGAGTTCTTCCCCATTTTCGACTCCCTACCCTGCCGATATGAAATACTTTATCTCGATAGCAAAAATGAAATCATAGAAAGACGATATAACGAAACGAGAAGAAGGCACCCTCTTTCCGAACATATTGATTCGGGAATTGCCGCAGAACGAGAATTTCTAATGCCTTTGCGTGAATGTGCCAATTACATAATAGATACGAGTAATTTAAAGCCGAATGACTTAAAGCACGAGCTTTCAGGTCTTGAGGGAATAAAGGCATTGATTCCGTTTTCGTTAGTTTTTCAGAGCTTCGGTTACAAAAACGGCGTTCCGCTTGAAACCGACATCACTTATGATATGCGTTTCTTGACTAACCCATATTATGAGCCTAATATTAGGAATCTTTCTGGTTTGGATAAAGAAATCATAGATTTTCTTATGAAAGACGACTATATAGCCGAATTTCTGGATTCTATAGAGAAAAATTTGCGAAATCTAATACCGAAGTATATTGAACAAGGCAAGCATAGATTGATGATTTCATTCGGTTGCACAGGCGGCAGACATCGCTCAGTTTTCGCAGCAAATACCATGTATCAAAGACTACATTCAGACTACCCTTGCACATTAGTTCATAGAGATTTGAAAAAATGGCTACCCAATTATAGTATTTGAGGTTAATATGTCCTTTTCGTCCGAAACAAAAGAAGAGTTGATTAAGCTACGCCTTAAAGGCAAGAAGCAGAAGAATGCTCTTTTTTGCGGATTCACAGGTGCTATAGGTACAATCGCACTAAATAGAAGGCATGGACTGTGCGTAAGATATACCTCTGAGTCTTTATCGGTCATTCGGCTGATTGCTAAACTTTCGTCAGAGTTTTATACGGTTCAGTCGGAAATAATCGTTCAGGAAGGCAATTTTGGAAGCGTCGCGAGAAATGCAACTCTAACTCTGTACGGTGAAGATGCAGAAAATATCTTAAAACTTAGTGGCGTTTTAAACTCTGACAAAACAATATTCAGCCAATTAACCGACGACAGGGAAGCAATGCGAACTTATATACGAGGTGTATTTTTGGCTTGCGGCTCTATTACAAACCCTAACAAGTCCTATCATTTAGAGCTTGTTTGTCGCTCAAAAGACTTCGTAGAGCGAATAATCGAATACTGTGCTATGTTCGATGTAAATGTAAAAGCAACCAGTAGAAAGGATTCTCATATCGCTTATATTAAAGACAGTACAGAGATTTCCGATTTCTTGAAAATAATAGGTGCTTCCGAATCCACCTGCGAGCTTGAAAATGTAAAGCTATATAGAGATGTACGAAACTACGCTAATAGAACAAGGAATTGCGATGTTGCTAACATTCAAAAATCCGCTGCGGCATCTGCTATTCAAATAGAGGCTATGCAGCTTGTATTGGATAATGTCGAGAACCTACCAGAGCATTTGGCGTTAACTGCGAGAACCCGCATAATGTACCCCGATGCAACATTATCAGAATTAGCGGATATTCTCGGCTTAGGTAGGTCAGGTTTGCATCATAGGTTACGCAAAATTATTGATATAGCTAAAGAAATACAGGAAGAAAAGGGAGGTTAATATGGCTTTTGTTCATACTCATGTTCATACACAATATAGCTTACTTGACGGTGCTTCGAGAATAACAGAGCTTGTATCTGCTGCCAAAGAACTCGGTATGCCTGCAATCGCAATTACCGACCATGGCGTATTGTACGGAATAGTTGACTTTTACGAGGAATGCAAAAAGCAAGGCATTAAGCCACTAATCGGAATCGAAACCTATGTCGCTCCTAAATCCATGGAGAATAACGATGGGGTTAGAGAATACTCACACCTTATTTTACTTGCAAAAAACAATATTGGTCTTAAAAATCTGATGAAGTTGAGCAGTATTGCTTTCACAAAAGGCTTTTACTACAAACCCAGAATTGATTATGATTTGTTAGAGGAGTATTCAGAGGGACTTATTTGTCAATCCGCTTGTTTAGCAGGTGATATTCCTACCTATTTGTTAAACAATCAATATGAAGATGCAAAGGCATTGGCTATTCGCCTCAAAAAGATTTTTGGCGATGACTTTTATATTGAAATACAAAATCATGGTATGGCAGAGCAGTTAGCAGTCTTGCCACAGCTTGTTAGTTTGGCTAGAGAGTTGGATATAAAGCTAATTGCATCTAATGATATTCACTATGTTGAAAAAGCCGATGCAAAGTATCAAGACATATTGCTTTGCGTTCAAACAATCTCATATTTTGATGATGAGAACAGAATGCGCATGAATTCTGATGAGTTTTACCTCAAATCTGAATCGGAAATGCGTACGCTATTTAGTGAGTACCCCGATGCAATAGATAACTCGATTGAAATTGCGAATAAGTGTGATGTGTCAATGGATTTTTCTACTCGCCACATGCCCAGCTTTGAAACACCAGACGGTTCACCAAACGATAAATATTTCGAAAGCCTTTGCTTCTCGGGTTTAGAGAAAAGAGGCATGGCGAGTAATAAGGAAGCAGTCGAACGCTTGAAATACGAGATATCCGTTATCACTAAGATGGGCTTTGTCGACTACTTTTTGATTGTACACGATTTCATAGACTTCGCTCGCAGAAACAAGATAATGATAGGACCGGGTCGTGGTAGCGGTGTAGGTAGTTTGGTTGCATATTGCCTGCATATAACTGATGTTGATCCATTGAAGTACAATCTTTTGTTTGAGCGTATGCTGAACCCCGAGCGTATTTCTATGCCTGATATTGACGTTGATATTTGCTATGAGCGTCGTCAAGAGGTTATCGATTATGTTAGCCGAAAATACGGTGCTGACCATGTTTCCCAAATCGCAACATTTGGCACTATGAAAGCCAAACAAGCCATAAAAGATGTTGGACGAGCTATGCGAATGCCTCCCGATTATAACGATAAACTCTCCGGAATGATTCCTAATGACCTTAACATTACAATTGAAGGCGCAATTGAGAAGAACCCAGAGTTAGAACTGTTTATCGATACCGATAAGGATGCGGCAAAAATCATTGAGTACGCCCAAAAGCTCGAGGGCTTGCAGCGTCATGCTTCTACTCATGCGGCAGGCGTTGTGATTTCACCAGAGCCGCTAACCGAGTATGTTCCTCTTCATGTAACTAAAGGTGTATTAAGCACTCAATTCCCTATGCAAACGGTTGAAAAAATGGGATTGCTTAAAATGGACTTCTTGGGCCTGCGAACCCTCACAGTTATAAGATATGCACTTGAATTAATCGAAGCAAACGGCAAGGAAGTCCCCGATATCGACCATATTACCTACGATGACAAGAATGTTTATGATATGATTTCTAGAGGAGAAACCGAAGCTGTGTTTCAGCTTGAGTCGTCGGGAATGCGTCAGTTAATGACCCAATTAAAGCCTGAAGGCCTTGAAGATATTATAGCCGGGATTTCACTTTATAGGCCGGGACCTATGGAGAGAATACCCGAGTTCTTGGCAGGCAAAAACAACAAAAATAATATCGTGTATCCAAATGAGGCTCTAAAAAAGATTTTAGAACCTACTTATGGCGTAATGGTTTATCAAGAGCAGGTTATGCAGATAGTGCGTGATTTAGCAGGCTATTCCATGGGGCGTAGCGACCTGATTCGCAGAGCAATGTCCAAGAAGAATCATGAAGTAATGGAAAAAGAACGCCACAACTTCATTTACGGAATTGAAGAAGATGGAGTTGTAAAAGTTCCTGGTGCTTTGCGGAATGGAGTTGACATACAGATTGCAGAACGCATTTATGATGATATGATGCACTTTGCTTCGTATGCTTTCAATAAGTCTCACGCCGCCGCTTACGCTGTAGTAGCTTACAAAACAGCATATTTGAAGTATTACTACCCTCTTGAGTTCATGACAGCGAATATCAATAGCTTTTTAGGCGGCACAGAAAAGGTTGCTGAATATGTTTATCAGTTAAAGGCAAAGGGCATTAAAGTATTACCGCCAGATATAAACTATTCAGAGGCGAAATTCACAACTCAAGGTGATGAGATTAGAATAGGTATGCTTGCAATCAAGAATGTGGGACTAGGAGCATTAGAGCAAATAATTGACGAGCGCAAACAGAATGGGCTTTTCAAGTCATTTGACGATTTCATAAAGCGTTCATGCGGAATGAACAAACGAATGGTAGCATCTTTGATAAAGGCAGGTGCGTTTGAATCGTTAGGATTAAAGCGTTCTCAACTTCTTGCGGTTTATGAGCAATTTATCGACCAAAATTCGATGGAGGAAGAAAAGCGCAAAGGCGGTCAGATATTATTATTTGATTTGTTTAGTAGTCAAGATGCAACTCATAACGCTATAAAAATTCCTGATATTGCTGAGTACGATGAAAAAACTTTATCAGCGATGGAAAAAGAGGTGCTTGAAATGTACCTTACAAAGCATCCGCTAAACGATTATCCATTGGTAATAAAGAATATGTCTGCAACAGCTTCAATGTTTGCAAAGAAAAACGAGGAATCCGAAGACACAACGCAAGAGCTAAATGACGGTGATATAATAACTATATGCGGCATCATCAAATCTACTAAAAAGCGCAAGACGAAGTCTGGGAACATGATGCTTTCAGGTGTGCTTGAGGACTTAACGGGCAATGTGGAGTTCTTGGCTTTCTCTGCGGTTTACATTCATAATATGAGCAAGCTAATCAACGATGAGGTTGTTTTGATTAGAGGAAAGGTTTCGTTAAGCGAAGAGCGACAAAACGCAATTATAGTTGAAGATGTTGCAAAGGTACAGGGCGATTTTTCAAAAGAAAATAAGCTATTCCTGCGCTTCTATCATGGAAATCGCTCGCAAGAGTACACTGTAATGGGAGTTCTAAAAAAACACTTTGGATATGTACCTATTGTGTTATATAATCAAGAGACCAAGAAACAGCAGCTTGTTAAAAAAAGCATGTATGTTACACCATCACCGCAGCTTTTGAACGAGCTTGCTGCTATGCTTGGGAACGAAAACGTTAAGCTCGTTCAAAAAGAATGTGAGGAATAAATGAAAAACAAAATAAAGGCTCCCGTTGAGAAAAACGAAACTATAACGCTTGAGATTACAGCGCTTAACTCCGAAGGTCAAGGAATCGGACGATATGAAGGCTTTACGGTTTTCGTGCCATACGCCCTACCCTCCGAGGAAGTATCTGCGCACGTAATAAAGGTGAACAAGAATCACGCAATCGCTAAACTAAAAGAGATTCACACGAAATCCGAACACAGAATTGAACCTGCCTGCTCTCACTTTCACGAATGTGGCGGTTGTGATTTACAACATATAGAATATTCCGAGCAACTGAGATTCAAAACTAAACGAGTTTTTGTTGCTATAACGAGAATTGGCGGTTTTGAAGCTGGTACATTCGATATGAAAGATACGATTGGATCTGTTCCCAACACTCGATATCGAAACAAAGCGAGCTTTCCTTTTGCGAACGCTGATGGCAAGGTTATTGCTGGGCTTTTTGCTGCAAGAAGTCATAGGCTAATACCCATTAAGGATTGTACGATTCAAAATTCCTTAGCGCTTGATGCTATGAACGCCACATGCGATTTCGCAAACAAGCAGGGCATATCGGCTTATGACGAACAAACGCATAGCGGAATCTTGCGGCATCTGGTAGTTAGAACTACTCAAAGCGGTGATGTTCTTGTAATAATCGTTACGAATGGTCCCCTACCCTACGAGACGGAGTTCATTGAGTATATGAAGAAAAGCCTGCCGAGCTTAGTTGGAATAGTGCATAATATCAATAATGAAAAGACGAATGTAATTATGGGCGAAAGGTTCAAAACGCTTCATGGTGAAATCAGCATAGAAGAATCAATTTGCGGTTTGAAATTTAAAGTCGCTGTGCAATCATTTTTACAAGTGAATCATTCTCAAACAGAAAAGCTATATTCACTCGTAATAGACGGATTAAAACTTTCAGGGAATGAGCTGGTCTTTGACCTTTATTGCGGAATCGGCACTATTTCTTTATTATTGGCACAACACGCAAAGAAGGTTATTGGAATCGAATCAGTAAACGAAGCAGTATTGGATGCGAGGAGAAACGCTCAAAGCAATTTGCTTACAAACGCAGAATTCATCTCAACAGAAGCGGAAACTGCCCTACCCCGACTTGCAAAAGAGCAGATAATGCCAGATGTAATAGTGATTGACCCGCCACGCAAGGGCTGCGACGAATCTGTTATCAACGCCATAATAGATTGTCAGCCGACAAAAATCGCATATATTTCTTGCAATCCGGAAACGCTTGCACGGGACTTGAAGGTGCTTGCAGGGGGCGGATATACTGTTGATTCGGTTCAGCCGGTGGATATGTTTCCGGGGACAGAGCACGTTGAGACGGTTGTATTGATAACGAGGGTTGAAAAGTGAGTGTGTAAAAAGTCCAGTAAATAAGGGCATTTTGAGATTTGAAAGCAGAAATCTGATATGTGAAAATCATGAAAATATCGGTTCGTGAAAATAAGTCCAAAGGCATGATTTTGAACGTGACAGAGCGATTTAGATGCCAGTGTTTGACGAGTGGTCAGGTTAGATAACATGGGTTAACGAGTGGTCGATTTAGATGTTTTTTGGATTTTTCATGGTTGAGAGAGCAGTTTAAATATATATAACGAACTGTTTATGCAGATGGTAAATTGGTAATTGTTCTGCTTTTGATTTGAATTTTGATAAAGGATAGATAAATAATGAACGGGCAAATGTATCAAATTTGCTGCATTACAGCAGCTGCAAAAAAAGCATTAAAAGAGAAATCAGTAATAAGGTATACTCCGCTTAAGTATGAAAACAGAATTGAATTTCAGTTTCTGCTGGAAAGGAAATTTTTTAGTACAAAAAAATACATAGCGGCAAATGTACAAGAATGGTTTGATAATTGCTTAAAGAAGGGCCTGCAAGATGTTAAATTCCTTGCTCCAGTTTCAGTTAAGGATCGTAATATTCTTGGCTTTTCAAATACAACACAAAGCTCTATTGTATGTTTCTATGAAGGGAACAGAGTTACTTTCTTCTGTGAACAGTGGGACTTTGATTCTGCTCAAAATGTATGGAATATTCTTTATACAGAACAGGAGTGGAAGGATGCACCTTCGGGGAAGCCACATTTTGAAAATAATATTAATAGCTTCAAATCTGTCTTGTCAGAAATAAAAGAATTAGCCCTGAAAATTGATTGTGATGGTTATGCCGCGGTATTTCAAAAGGCTCTTGATATTCTGTTGGGCTCGCCAGATTTTACGGACACTGCATTTCATATGCCTCTCCCAGAAATTCCAAAAGAAAACCTTCATCTTTTTGAGGCGGCTAGTACTGCCGATGTTTTTGGTGCAATGGGTTCTTGGAATGACAGCCCTCCTTATATGGCACACGAAAAAGGAATGGATAAAGAATTCGAGATTCTGTCTGGTGAATTGCTAAAACAAGTTCGACTTGCAACTTTATTTGCTATTAACGAATGGTAACACTTATTATATGAGGTGAGCTTATGGTTGAAAGATTGCTATCTTATGCAATACTACTGAAGTGTGAGCTTATTACACTTGATAAATATAATGGGTATCTTAACGATATTTTTTTACAATACACTGACAATGACTTGCTATTAGAATTGCAGTGGTGCTCGACAAATACTGAGAAAACAATTGATACTATTTTGGATTGTTCAAGAGAAACAGAAATTGATTATGATGTGTTCGGTAGATCTTTGATTGACGAACTTGAGGCAGTATATAAAGAAATGGATATCAATAGTTTTGCTACGAAAGCATATTCCGTATGGAACCTTTTGTCTAAAAGTATAGAACCCTTTTGGACTTTATGCTATGCGGATGATCCATTATCTTGGGGAGATGAAAAGCAAACACGAGAACTATATGAAAAGATGTTTAAATATTATGAAAGCAATGATGAATCGTGATATAAGGAGTAAAGATAATGTTTGTGCGTGTGTATGATAAAGATAATCGGACATATTATAAGTCTATAGTTTATGGAAAAATCAATACAGGTTATTACGAGCAAGCTATTTTATTTAATCCAAGTACTAACTCCTTTGAGTTAATAGATTATCTCGATAAAGATGGCAAGAAATTATCGCCGCTGTATGAAGTAATCAATTCCAATCGAGATGATTGGGTGACCTATGAGAAAGTATATTTGCTGAAATTCAAACATTATTGCAAAGAGCATGGATACGTTGATTCTATTAATGTTTTTGACGGCTATGATGAAGTATTCCAAGACTTTGATTTTCTGCTTCGGATAATAACAGAAAAAAGGATTCCCAAAGAGAACTCTAATATCCATATACGAAAACCACATGATATTAATTCTTGGACATATATCGAATCACAAGAAGATGCAAATTCTTTACTGCACGATTTTGTAGGTTTTCATGATTCAACAATGGAAAAAATGCAGTATGAGGAAAGTCACTCTGGTCAAAAAACACTAACGGTAACATTTGATAATTCGGGATGGTATGGAATTGTTGAGTTGTGTTTTGAAGGCTTAATAGCATTGAATTTAAGGCCGCCGCAAGAAAACTATTCTCGTGAAATATATGGAGGAAGTTTAATTGTTAATGATGAATGAATTTTCTGGGCTGATGATACTTTAGAAAAGGAAGATATGAATTTTGAGGGTAATTATATTAAAGCCTTAAATTTGAAGTGGCGTAAAGTTGATTTATAAAATTCAGTTTATCTTTGAGCCTGGCAATAACGAGGAAGGCACTCTACACAGGCCGAGCCTAATTTCGGCAGAGTGCCTTGCTTTTTTAGATTTCATTCTTCAACATCAACAGTCACGCGGGATTTGAATTCCACAGTGAATTTGTCCTCGTAGACAATGACTTTTTCAATTAGCCGCCGGACGAGGGACTCATCATATTCAGTTATTGTTGTGGGCTGTCCCATTAAGAAATCGCCCATATCGTCAATGCGTTTTTTCAGTTCGTCCCGCCCAATGATCTCGAGCTGTACTTTCTGTTTTTCGTCGCGCAGTCGGTAAATCTCATCGCCCACTTTATCATATTCAGCCTTAGAGTTAGCCAGCTTCACAAGCTCTGATTGAAGCTCCTCAAGCCGTTTGTCGATGTCAGTCACGGTGGTGTTGTTTTCATGGCTTAGGACGGTTTCGATGTTGTCCTTAAGGATGGACAGGAAGGAGTCCTTGTCGCAGAGTGTCTGATTAATGGCGGTTACCAGTACCTGCTCAATGGTGCTTTCCAGTACCGTTCGTGCATCGCAGAACAGGCCGGTGTTTTCCAACCTGCTGATGCAGCGCCAGACAACCGACTTTTTCCCCCGGTTGTTCCCGTGAGCCCTGCGAAAAACCTCCCCGCATTTGCCACAAATAACAATTTGAGAAAAGCAATGGTTGCTGCTGAATGTTCTTGTTTTTTCCGTTCGGGCTGGTGTGGACTGCTTTGCGACGGATAAACTCTTCTTGTACTTGCATGAATATTGATTTGGGGATAATCGCTTCATGGCAGCTCTCAACAAGTATTGAGGAGCAAAACAATTGTTCTTTATGCG
>JAAZFD010000321.1 GCA_012511925.1 Clostridiales bacterium | reverse complement strand
TGGGCTAGTGTGAAGCCCGTGGGGACAAAGTGATGTGCCTAGTCTTTCCGGGCTAGGCCTCATCTTCCCCGAAAAAACGGTCACGCAATCTAAGAGAGAAACGGTCAAAGAGTGTTAGAGATTACAGCAATTAAATACGGCACGGCTTTTCAATTTGGTCTCTCACTGATTCTGTTGGGTTATGTTCGCTTTTTTTCTATTCCTTTTCCAGATTCCCGCGGTCTCATATACTTTATGTTCTTGTATCCAAGCTTAACATACATAATGACCACAATTCAAAGCTATTTACGGTCCCACCGCCAGAATGTTCTTTATGCACAGATGGCTTTTTTACAAACTGCTGCAGTTTTTATTCTAAGTGTATTACTAACACTGGTAGTTGGCATATACGGTATAATAATTGCAAGGTATGTCGCAATTTCTGTCGCAATATTAATTAGCCTTGGCTTCGTTAAAAGGAATGTTGGAAAAATATCGTATGCACCCGTTGCTTCAGAAAAGCGAAATGCATTCTTAAAAATGTCGATTTCTCTCATGTTCGCAAATTTATTTTCAATGATTATGCCGATTAACGAAATGTTCTTAGTAAACTATATAATTCAGGAAGAGGCTATAACTGCGTCATATAAAGTAGCGGTGCTTATACCGATGCAGTTGTTATTAGTAGTTAATTCTATCATTATTTATTATTTCCCCCTTGTTGCACATTCCGGGAATGACAAGAAAAAAGCTTTTAGGCAGATACGAAAAATTGGCGCAATAACGTTTGGTCTCATTTTAGTAATAGCGATTACAGGGAGATTGCTAAATCCGCACATAATCATGTTTGTATATGGTGACAGATATAGTGATGCGATAGTACTTTCAAACACCTTCTGGTTCGTTTACGCTTTAAATGCTGGAATACGTATGTTACCCATGAATATGCTGCCAGCGTTAGGAGAGACAACATTTAATGCCATTTTATCGCTTGTCTCAAGTATAATTCATTTCGTACTAGATTTCATTTTCATTTCAAAGTTTGGAATAATGGGAGTTGCTTACGCGGCTGGTTTTGTTTATCTACTTTCTGGGACGCTTTACTGGCTTTATTTGTACTATATTTGCTATATCAAGACAGAATGTGATTAAAAGTCAACAACATAGAATATATTTTGGAGGATAGATATGAGAATATGCCTTGATAGTCAAAAAGGATTTATGTGGACAAAACATCAGAATGTAATGGTTATAGGGTACGCTTTTGCATCAAAGGATCTACTCCAGGAAAAGGCTTTGGCAGAGTACTTCTTACCCTGTGTTACGAGGGACGACATAGTAAGGCGGTTAAGAAACCTAAACGGTTTTTTTTCGATTATCATAAAGACCCCTACTGGTTGGTTTGCTGCTGTAGACCATGTACGCTCTTTCCCTATACTCTGGAGTTTTCAAAAGGGGGAGTATGTTCTTTTTGATAGATTTTCCTCTATACCGAAACTAGATTTAAGTTATGATTATAATTCAATGGAAGAGTTTTTAGCCACCGGCTATGTAACCGGAAATGAGACTTTATATAAAGAAGCACGGCAGCTTGGAGGAGGAGAGTTTTTATGGATACCTGATGGAAGTTCCGACGATGAAGTTGAGGTCGCGGAATATTATCGGTATGAATACAACATTACCCTGTTCGACCAAGATAAGTGCTATGAAATTTTGAGCGAAGCTTATGACAACATGACTCAAAGACTAATCAGATTTCTCGATGGTAGAACTGCTGTTATACCTCTTAGCGGGGGCCATGACTCAAGGCTAATAGCATTTTTTCTTAACAAACATGGTTATGATAATATCATAGCCTACACATACGGGAGACCCCAAAACAGTGAAAGTGAGATCTCGAAAAAGGTAGCTAGATTTTTAGGTATACCATGGCATTTTGTACCCTATGAGAAAGAAAGAATGCAAGAATTGTATAATAATAATCACAAGTACAGTGTTATGGCAGACTACTGTGGAAATGGGAATACTGTGCCGTTAATTCAAGAGTGGATGGCTATAGATTATTTAACAAGTCTTAAGGTATTACCTCAAAATAGTGTTATTGTTCCCGGCTTTACAGGTGATTTCTTAGCAGGTGGTCACTTAATAAAGCGATCTGAAGACAATATGCTACACGAAGATATTATGGCTGCACATTATAAGAACTACCCATGGAATAAACGAGGTATGGGAGCTAACAACGACGAGTTGTTCACTAATAAGATCCAATCTGTTGTTAAGCGTTCAATTCATTGCCCAGGAGAGGATTCTACTACTTTGTATGAGGCCTTTGAGTATTTTGATTGGAAAGAACGGCAGTGTAAGCACATAAATAATGCCGTTCGAATTTATGAGCTGTATAATTATCAATGGGCGATGCCTTTGTGGGATAAAGACGTCATAGCTGCGTGGACAGCTATTTCTCTAGATCTGAGGTACGGCCGCAAGTTATTTATCGACTACACCGAACACGCTTATGC